>JBKBSR010000197.1:0-6059 GCA_046291055.1 Roseococcus sp. | reverse complement strand
GAGGACAGCGCCCGCAGCAGCGGGCCGTCGCGCCAGGGTCGCCGCCTCTCCGACAAGATCCTGGTCGCCTTCCACCAGGCCTGCGACCAGGGCGATTTCGAGGTCGCCGAGCAGCTTCTGCGCGTGCTGGAGATGATGCTTACGCGCCGCACCGTCTCGCCGGACGCGAATCGCCGGCGCAACATCGAGACGCTGGTGGCGGCGCATGAGCGGCTGTGGCACCTGCGCCACCCGGATGCGGGCGGCGAGATCTGACTCGCCGCCGCCCCGGCGCGGCCCGCCCCGGCCTCAGCCTCCCGCCTGGATGGCGATGCGGCTCGCGCCCTTGGGCGCGTCGGGCGGGCGGGGCAGGAAGACGTGCAGCACCCCGTTGTCGAAGCGGGCCTGCACGGCGTCGCTCTGCGGCGCGAAGGGCAGGGCGAAGCGGCGGAGGTAGCTGCCGCTCATGCGCTCGATGAGGTGGTAGCGCTTCTCCTCCTCCTTCTCCTCGCGCTCCTGCCGGCGCTCGGCCTTGAGGGTCAGCACATCGCCCTCCAGCTCGAGGCTCACCTCCTCCGGCTTGAATCCGGGCAGTTCGGCGCTGATCTCGAGGCCCTTCTCCGTCTCCGCGACGTTGACGCGCGGGCTGACGAAGCCCGTGCTGGTGGTGGCGAGGCCGGGCATGGCGAAGCCGCGCCCGAACTGCTCCAGCATGCGATCCATCTCGCGGCGCAGCGCGACGAAGGGGTCGCCCTCGCCGGTGGTCCGGCCAGGCGCGAGAAGGGATTTCCAATCCATCGGGGCACCTCTCTGGCAGGAATGACAGGGCCGGCGGCCCCGGCGCACCCGCCGAAGCCGCCGCCGCGCCCTCTCTGCCACGCCGCGGCGGGCCGCGCCTTGATGGCGCTCAATCCCCGGCGAGGAAGCCCGCCAGCACGCTGTTGAAGGGCTCCGGCCGCTCCACCGTGAAGGCGTGGGCGCCGTGGTCGGTCAGCCAGAGCCGCGCATTGGGCAGCCCCTCGGCCAGGCGCTGCGAGGCCGTCCAGGGCACGAGAAGGTCGTCCTTCGCCGCCGCCACCAGGGTGGGGGCCGCGATGCGCGGAAGAGCCTGCGTCGCGTCGAAGGCGCGCAGGGCGGCGATGCGCTTCCTCAGCGTGTCCTCGCCCTGGAAATGCGCCGTGCCGTGCGCGATCTCGGCGAGAATCCGGTCATGGTTCCGCGACGCATACTCCGCGCTGTGCAGGAACAGCGGCTGGGCCGCGACATAGGCCGCCGGCCCCTGCGCGGCGAGGATGCCGAGGCGGATGTCGAAGCAGCGCTGCGTGTGGGGGTCGGCCTTCGCCCAGGCATTGACCAGAACGAGGCGCCCCACCCGCTCCGGCGCCATGCGCGCGAGTTCGAGCGCCACGAGCCCGCCCAGCGCATGCCCCAGCACATGCGCGCGCGCCAGGCCGGCCGCATCCAGCACATCGAGCGCGTCGCGCGCCATATGGGCGATGGAATAGCCCTCGGGCAGCGCCTCGCGGTTCGCCCCCGTGCCGCGATGGTCGGCGTGGATGACGCGGAAGCGGGGCTCCAGCGCCGGAAGCTGCGGCGCCCAGAAGGCGGCAAGCCCGCCCAGGCCCGCGGAGAGCAGCACCGCCTCCCCGCCCGCGCGCCCCGTGAGGGTGAACCTCACTTGCGGCCGATATGCGCGATGGAGGCGATCTCCACCACCGCCCCGGGCTTCACCAGGCCGCATTGGATGCAGTAGCGCGCCGGCTTGTCGCCCGGGAAGAACTCCGCATAGACGGCGTTCATCGGCGCGTAGTGCTTCCAGTCCGTGATGAAGATCTGGTTGAACACGATGTCGGCCATGGTGCCGCCGGCGGTCTCGACAACCGATTTGATGGTCTCGAGCACCTGGCGCGTCTGCGCGGCCGCGTCGTCGGGGAAGAGCACGTTGTTCTCCTTGTCGAAGGAGAGGGTGCCCGCGACATAAAGCACGCCATCGGCCACCGCACCCGGCGAATAGGGCGCGAGCGGCTTGCCGGAGCCGGCGGGAATGACGGGGGTGAAGGGCATCAGGCGGTCTCCTCGCTCTGGTTCAGCGCGCCGCAGAAATCGGCGACGGTCGAGACCCAGCCGAAGAAGGTCTCGATGTTGTAGATGGCGGCCTTCTGAGCGAAATCGGGGCCCGCGGCGTGCGTGGCGTCCTCCAGCACCACGCCGAAGTATTCGAGGTGGAAGGCGTCGCGCAGCGAGCTTTCCACGCAGACGTTCGTCGCGATGCCGGTGAAGACGATGTTGCGGATGCCGCGCGCGCGCAGCAGGCTGTCGATGTTCGTGTTGAAGAAGCCCGAGTAGCGCGTCTTGGGCACCACGATGTCGCCCGGCTGGGGGGCGAGCTCGTCCACCAGCGCGTAGTCCCAGCTCCCCTTGGCGAGCAGCTTGCCCTGGAGCTCGGGGTGCTTGCGCATGGTCTTGAGCGCGTTGGACTTGTGCCAGTTGGGCGAGCCCGGGCCGCCGGCCTCGCGGTAGTCGGGGTCCCAGCCGTTCTGGAAGTAGATCACGGGAATGCCCGCGGCGCGCGCCGCCTCGGCCGCGACCTTGATCCGCGCGATGCAGGCCGCCGCACCCGCGATGTCGAAGCCCGCGAGGTCGAGATAGCCGCCCGGGCTCGCATAGGCGTTCTGCATGTCCACGACGATCAGCGCCGTCTGCCCAGGGTCGAGGCGGATGGGCTCGGGCCGGGCGGGCAGCACGAAGGGCGCGCGCGCGGCGGTGGCGGGCGCGTAGCCGGCGGGGGCGCCCTCCATCACGCCGCCTCCTTCGTCACATGCTGGCGGCAGCGCATCAGCGGCTGGATGCGCGTGCCGAACTCCTCCACGCCCTTCAGGAAGTCGTCGAAGGTGAGCAGCACGCCGCCCGTGCCGGGCACGCTCGCCACCTCGTCCAGCATGCGCGCCACCGTGGCGTGGCTGCCGATGAAGGTGCTCATGTTGATGTTCACCGCCGAACTCGCATCCGCGAGCTGGCGGACATTGGTGTCCGCGCCCGGGCGCTTGTCCGCCCCCGCCTGGGCCTGCATCCAGGCGATGGCCTCCTGGTCCGCGCCGGACTTGATGTGTTCCCAGCGCGCCCAGGCCTCCTCGTCCGTCTCGGCGGCGATGACCATGCAGAGCACGAAGGTCTTGACCTCGCGCCCCGCCTCGCGCGCGAACTCCTGCATGCGCTGGGCGAGCGGCGCGAAGGCCTGGGGCTGGTTGATGCCCTTGCCGAGCGTGAAGCTGTAGTCCGCGTGCCGCGCCGTGAAGCGCAGCCCCTCGGTGGAGGAGCCGGCGCAGATCAGCTTCATCGGCACGGAGGGCCGAGGCGAGAGCTGGCACCTGTTCATGGTGAAGAACTCGCCCTTGAAGTCGCTTTCGCCCTTCTCCCACAGCTCGCGCAGGATGGTGGCGTATTCGGCCAGCATGTCGTAGCGCCGGTGGAAGTGGCTCTCGCCGGGCCAGAGCCCCATCTGGTCGTACTCGGCCTTCTGCCAGCCGGTGACGAGGTTGAGCCCGAACCGCCCGTTCGAGATGGAATCGATGGTCACCGCCATGCGCGCGGCGATGGCGGGCGGGATGGTCAGCGTGGCGACGCTGGCGAACAGCCTGATCCGCGTCGTCACCGCCGCGAGGCCGGCCATGAGGGTGAAGCTCTCGAGGCCATGGTCCCAGAACCGCGTCTTCCCGCCGAAACCGTGCAGCTTGATCATGGACAGCACGAAGTCGAGCCCGTGCCGCTCCGCCGCCAGCGTGATGTCGCGGTTCAGCGCGAAGGACGGCATGTATTGCGGCGCCGTCTCGCTGATCAGCCAGCCATTGTTGTTGATCGGGATGAAGACGCCGATCTGCATCGCTTCCTTCTCCGTGTGGCCGGCCCCTATCTCGGCCGGGCGCGGGCGCGGCGCCACGGGGGGCGGCGGGGCGCCGGGCCGATCCCGGCGCGGGTTTGCCTTACGGAACGGCAATCTGCCGGCGCGATGCCCGGCGCATGGGCGAAGCCTGCGCCGCCGGCCGCGGGGCCGCGGCTTCGCCCCTTGCTGCCGAGGGGCGCGGGCCGCCAGTCTCCCGCCAGCCGCGCCGGGCCCGTCCCGCCCGCGCCCGAGGAGCATGTCATGGACCTTCGCCTTTCCCGCCGCGCCGCACTGCTCGCCCCCCTGGGCGCCGCCCTCGCCGCCCCGCATGTCGCCAACGCCCAGGCGCGACCGACGGTGCGCTTCGCCTTCGACTGGATCCTGAACGGCCCCTACGCCTTCGGCATCGCGGGCGAGCGCAACGGCTTCTTCCGCGAGGCGGGGGTGGACATCACCATCCAGCGCGGCTTCGGCTCGGCGCGCGTGCCGCTCGACATGTCGGCCGGCACCTTCGACATCGCGATGGCCGACCCCACGCCGGTGCTGCGCTTCATGTCGCAGAACCCGAACAACGATCTCATCGCGGTGGCCCTGCTGTGGGACCAGGCGCCGACCGCGGTGACCGTGCGCGCCGACGGCCCCATCCGCACCGTGGCCGACCTCGCGGGCAAGACGCTCGCCGCGCCCGAGTTCGACGGCGGCCGCCAGGTCTTCCCCGCCTTCGCGGCGGTGAACAACATCCCGCTGAACTCGATCACCTGGATGAGCGTCGCGCCCGAGCTGCGCGAGACCATGCTGGTGCAACGCCGCGCCGACGGCATCACGGGCTTCGTCACCTCCACCGCGCTCAGCCTGCGCGCGCTGGGGATGGACCTGCCCGCGCAGCGCATCTTCCGCTACCGCGAGCACGGGCTCGACTTCTTCTACGGCTCGGTGCTGCTGACCACGCGCGCCTACATGAACGCGAACCCCGAGGCGGTGCGCGCGGTCACGCACGGCATGATCCGCTCGCTGCGCTGGGCCTTCGCCAACCGAGCGGCCGCCATCGAGGCCCTGCGCGCGCGCGAGCCGCTGACCGACGTGGCGATCGAGACCATCCGCCAGGACATGGCGATGCGCGAGCTGGTGGACAGCCCGAACGTGCGCCGCCTCGGCCTCGGCGTCATCGAGGCGCCGCGCTTCGCCCGCCAGATCGAGGCGGTGAAGGCGGCCTTCAACCTGGGCGACATGCCCACGCCCGACCGCTTCTACACCGACCGCTTCCTGCCCCCCGCCGCCGAGCGGCAGCTCCCTGCGGTGAGCTGAGGCGGCGCACCCGGGCCCCTGCGCGCTCCGGGGCCCGAAAACATGCCGCGGCGGAAGCTGCCGCGTGCTAGCCTCCGCGCTGAGCGGGGATCGAGACCGCCCGCGCGGGAGGCAGCCCATGCCAGACCCTGACGCGCCGTGCCCTCGGGCCGCACCAGAGCCCTTCGCCGGGCGGCGTTCCTTCGGCGCGCCCCCGGACATGGGACGCCATCGCCTCCCGCGCCTCGGGCTCGCCCTGGCGGCGCTGCTGCTGGCGGGGCAGGCCGCGGCGCAGTCCACCCGCTCCGGCGTCACCCGCGCGCAATGTTCGGCCATGGGCGGCACGCAGTTCACGCCGATGAGCTCGCTCGGCGTGCAGCCGGAGGTCGGCAACTGCTACATCCCGCCCCGCGGCGGGGGCGCGCCCTCCGCGCCCTCGATGGGCGGGGGCAACCCGGGCGTGGGGGCGGCCGGCATCTTCCTCGGCGCCGCCATGGGCATGATGCAGCTCGAGGCCGAACGCCAGCGCCGCGCCGCCGAGGCGCGGCAGCGCCAGGCCGAGGAGGAGGCCGCCCGGCGCGCCGCCCAGGAACGCGCCGAAGCCGCGCGCCGCCAGCGCGAGGCGGAGGAGCTTCGCCAGCGCGAGGCGGCCGACGCCGCCCGCCGCATGGCCATCGCCAGCCCCTTCGCCCCGGGCGGGGGCGGCCCGCGGTCGCAGAACCCGTTCTCCGGCGGGGCCACCCCCGCCGCCGCGGGCACGGGCGGCGGGGCGCCGCTGCGCCGCACCAGCGTTGCGCCCGTCACGGCGGGGAATTTCTGCGCGCAGGTCTCCGCCCTCGCCCAGCGCAACGCCCAGCTCGCGCGCGACGGCGACCCGGCGCATCGCGCGGCGGCGCAGAACTACGCCAACGCCCAT
>JBKBSR010000196.1:0-6079 GCA_046291055.1 Roseococcus sp. | reverse complement strand
GCTCGATCGCCGCCCACTGCACGTCGCTCAGCCAGAACAGGCGCGACACCGTCCATCCCCCGCCGTTTGGCAGGGTGAATCACCGCGACGCACCTACGTCAATTGGGTACAGACCCTAGAGCTGCAGCTCCATCCGCCGCAGCACCGGCCCCCAGCGGTCGCTCTCGCGGGCGAGGAAGGCGGCGAAGTCCTCGGGGGTGGAGGCGATCAGGCTCTGCCCCTCCGCCGCGAGGCGCTGCTCCAGATCGCCCGCGCGCATGGCCGCCACCGCGGCGCGGTGCAGGCGCTCGAGCATCTCGCGCGGCGTGCGCGCGGGCACGAGAAGGCCGAACCAGGTGATCGCCACCGCCTGCGGCCAGCGCTCGGCCACCACGGGGATGTCCTCGAAACCCGGCATGCGGCGCTCGCCCGTCCAGGCCAGGATGCGGCCGCGCCCGTCTCGGTGCAGCGGGATGCCGGTGGAGCCGCCGACCACCAGCAGATCGAGCCGCCCGCCCAGGAAGTCGTGCACCTGCTGCGCGTCCCCGCGGTAGGTGATGTCCTGCATGCGGATGCCGAGCTGCTCGGAGACGAGCACGGCGGCGATGTTGTTGAAGCTCGAGGGCCCGTTGGTGCCGTAGGTGATCCGCCCCGGCCGGGCGCGGGCGCGCTCGATCAGCTCATCGAGGCTGCGCGGCCCGCCCGGCTGCGCGACGATGGCGAAGGGCAGGGTGGAGATCAGCGTCACCGGCGCGAAATCCTCGCGCCGGTAGGGCAGGTTGCGCACGATGTGCGGGTTGATGGTCAGCGTGCTGCCCGAGGCGATGAGCACCGTGTGCCCGTCGGGCGCGCTGCGCGCCACATGGTCGGCGCCGATCGCGGTCGCCGCGCCGGGGCGGTTCTCCACCTGCACGGGCAGGCCGAGCGGGGCGACCATGCGCTCGGCCAGCAGCCGCGCCGTCACGTCGGTCGAGCCGCCGGGCGGGAAGGGCACGACGATGGTGACGGGCCGCGCGGGCTGCGCGAGCGCGGGCAGGGGCGGCAGCGCGGCCGCGAGCAGGGCGCGGCGCGGGGTGGCGGTCATGGCGATCCTCCCGTTTCCCGGGAGGCTGCCATGCGCGCCCTCTCCCGCGCCAGCACCGCGTGATCAGGCGCGCAGCCGCTCCGCCTCCGCCGTCGCCGGGCCATAGACGGTGCGCTCGCCGGGCAGCGGCGCCAGGGCACGGGTGACGCCGATCGCCGTCTCGGCCGCGCCGAGGTAGAGCGCGCCGTCGGGGGCGAGCTGGGCGGCGATGCGCTCCAGCACCCGCGCCTTGGTCGGCACGTCGAAGTAGATCAGCACGTTGCGGCAGAAGATCACGTCGAAGCGGCCGAGGATGCGCGGATCGCCCAGCAGGTTGAAGCTCTGGAAGCGGCAGGGGGCGGCGATCTCGGGCTTCACCCGCCAGCGCCCCTCCTCCTGCGTGAAACGCTTCATCAGGGTGCGGATGGGCAGGCCGCGCTGCACCTCGAACTGGCTGTAGAGCCCGGCGCGCGCGCGCTCCAGCACGGCCGCGGTGATGTCGGTGCCCAGGATCTCGAAGGGCCGGGTGCGCAGCCCGGGATCGGCCTCCTGCAGCTCGGCGATCAGGATGGAGATGGAGTAGGCCTCCTGCCCCGTCGAGCAGGCGGCGGACCAGATGCGCAGCTTCTGCCCCGCCGGCCGCGCCGCGTGCAGGCGGGGGATGAGCGTGCGCAGATGCTCGAAGGGCTTGCCGTCGCGGAAGAAGCTGCTCTCGTTGGTGGTGAGCAGCTCCGTCATCTCCTGCGCCAGCGCGTCCGTGCCCGGCGCGCGCAGCCGCGCGGCGAGCGCATCCAGGCTCGGCAGCCCCTCGCGCTTGAGCAGGGGCGCGAGCCGCGTCTCCAGCATGTAGCCCTGGTCGGGGCCGATGACGCCGCCCGAGCGCGCGCGCACGATGCCCGTGAGGAAGGCGAAGCTCGCGGGCGTCATCGGCCGGCTCCGAGGGAGAGGACGAGGGATTCCGCCAGCGCCTCGGGCGGGGCGATCTCGCTCGCGATGCCCGCCTTGGCCACCGCGCCCGGCATGCCCCAGACGACGGAGGAGGCCTCGTCCTGCGCCCAGACCGTGCCGCCCGCGGCGGCCAGCGCCTTGCAGCCGGCCAGCCCGTCCTGGCCCATGCCGGTGAGGATCACCGCCTGGGCCCGGCCGCCGCAGGCCGCCACCACGCTGCGCAGCGTGGGATCCACCGCCGGGCGGCAGAAATTCTCGGGCGGCCCGTCGGAGAGCTGGGTGATGAGGCTCTCGCCCTCGGCGCGCAGCAGCAGGTGGCGGTCGCCGGGGGCGAGCAGCGCCTGGCCGGGCTTCAGCGCCTCTCCGCCCGCCGCCTCGGCCACGCGCGGGCCGCCCAGCGCGTCGAGATGCTTCGCCAGCATCGCGGTGAAGCCCGCCGGCATGTGCTGCACCAGCAGGATGGGCAGCGGGAAGCTCCGCGGCAGCCGCTTGAGGAAGGCGGCCAGCGCCTGCGGCCCGCCGGTGGAGCTGCCCACGCAGAGCAGCCTCGGCCGCGCGCCCGGAACGGCCACGCGGGCGGCGCGCGGCGGCGCCGGCGCGGGGCCGGCGGGGCGGCGGCTGCGCACCCGCGCCCAGCCCTTCACCTTGGCCAGCAGCTCGGCCCGGAAGCCCGGATCGGCGAGGCCGCCGCCCGCGGCGGAAGGCTTGGGCACATAGTCCGCCGCGCCGGCGCGCAGCGCCTCCATCGTCGCCGCCGCGCCGCGCTGGGTCAGCGCGGAGGCGACGATGACGATGGGCTTGGGCTCGCGCCGAAGGATGAGCGGCAGCGCCGTCATGCCGTCCATCACGGGCATCTCGAGGTCGAGCAGCACCACCTCCGGCCGGCTCGCCGCAGGGGCGGCGTCCAGGGCCGCCAGCGCGGCCTGGCCGTCGCCCACGCGGGCCACCACCTCGATCTCAGGGTCCGACTGCAGCACGCGCGCCAGAGCGCCGCGCACGGTCGCGCTGTCGTCGCAGAGCATGACGCGCAGACGCCCGCCGGCCGTCGCGCTCATGCCGGCAGCAGCCCCACCTGCGCGAGCTTGTCGAGCAGGATGGCCTCGTCGAAGGGCTTCATCACATATTCCTGCGCGCCGGCCTCCAGCCCCTCCATGATGCGTTCCATCGCGGCCTCTGTGGTGCACATCACCACGATGGGCTCGTCGGGGCCGTGGTCGGCGCGCAGCGCGCGCAGGAAGCCGATGCCGTCCAGCACGGGCATGTTGCGGTCCAGCAGCACGGCGCGCGGCATGGCGGCGCGGCAGGCGGCCAGCGCCTTCTCGCCGTCCTCGGCCTCGCGCACCGCGAAGCCGTGCTTCTCGAGGATGCGGCGCGCGACCTTGCGGACCACCGCGCTGTCATCCACCACGAGGATGTCGTTGCTCATGACGAGAGCACGAGCAGCCGCTCGACGTCGAGCAGGACGAGGAGCTGTTCGCCCAGCCGGTGCACGCCCAGCGAGACCTCGCGCCAGGCCGGGTCCAGGGTGGGCGGGTTGGCCGCGCGCTCGGCGGGGTCGAGCGAGAGCACCTCGCCCACCGCATCGGCCAGCAGCGAGTAGAGCTCGCCGCCGATCTCCACCACCACGCTCATCGCGCCCTTCGCTTCGCCGGCCGGCGCGAGGCCGAGGCGCACGCGCAGGTCCACGGCGGTGACGATGCGCCCGCGCAGGTTCAGGCTGCCGGCCACCTCGCGCGGGGCGAGCGGGATGGGGGTGATGGACTGCACCCCCAGCACGTCGCGCACCGACAGCACGGGCACGCCGCAGAGCTGGCCCGCCACGGTCAGCGTCAGCACCATCTGGGCGGCGTCGCCGGCCGGGCCCACGCCGGGGCGGGCCATGCCGCGCTGGATTTCCATCTGCTGCATTCTGCGTCTCCCTCTGCGCGATCAAGCGGCCGCGATGGGCTCGAGGCACTGCTGCAGGCTGGCCAGAAGCGCCTCGCGGTCGAACTTGCCGATGTAGTCGCTGAAGCCGGCCTCCCGGCCCCGGGCCACGTCGCGCGGCTCGCTGCGGCTGGACAGCGCGATCATCGGCAGCTCCGCCCACTCCCCGCCCTCGCGCACGGCGCGGGCGAGGCCGATGCCGTCGAGTTCGGGCATCTCGATGTCGGAGACGATGGCGTCGAAGCGCTCGCCCGCCTCGCGCAGCGCCAGCGCCTCGCGCCCGTTGGGCACCGTCACCACCTCGTAGCCCGCCGCCGTGATGGCGGGCACCACGAGGTTGCGGAAGAAGGCGCTGTCCTCCACCACGAGCACGCGCGGGCGCCGGGCGGTCTTGGGCGCGAACCAGTCGGGCTGGCCCTGCTGCAGCCAGAACACGGTGTCGAGGATTTCCGTCACCTTGCCCTCGACCACGCAGGAGCCGAGGAAGCCCGGGCGCGCGCCGGCGGGGTCGATCTCAAGCACGGCCTCCACCACGTCGAGGATCTCGTCCACCATGAGGCCGATGGCGCGGTTGCCGTCGCCGAAGACCAGCACGGCCTGGCTCTCGCGCTCCTCGGCGCCGAAGCCGTGGTGCAGCGGCACCAGCGGCATGAGGTGGCCGCGATACTGCACCACCTGCGTCTCGCCCGCGCGCTCGATGCGCGAGGCGGGAAGCTGCTCGAGCCGGGAGACGAGCTCGAGCGGCACCGCCTTGGGCGCCCCGTCGCCCGCGCGCAGCAGCAGCAGCGCCACGCGCCGGCCCGCGCGCTGGGCCGTGCTGGCCGCGACCGCGCGACCCGCCGCCTCGCCCGAGCCCTCGACCGCGAGGCCGGTGGCGCGCGCGATCCCGTTGGGGTCGAGGATCATGATCACGCTGCCGTCGCCCAGGATGGTGTTGCCCGAGAACATGGTGATGTGGCGCAGGATGGGCGCCACCGGCTTCACCACGATCTCCTCCGTGTCGAAGACGCGGTCCACCACGATGCCGAACATCTGCGCGCCGACCTGGGTGACGACGACGAAGCCCTGATCCACCCGCGATTCGCCCGCGCCGTCGAGGCGCAGCGTGTCGCGCAGCGGCACCAGCGGCAGCAGCCGGTCGCGCAGGCGAAGGATCATCGCGTCCTTGATGCGCTCGGCCTTCACGCCCTCGCCCAGCCGCACCAGCTCGATCACGCCGGCCTGCGGGATGGCGAAGCGCTGGCCGCCCACCTCCACGATCAGCGCCGCGGCGATGGCGAGCGTCAGCGGGATCTTGATGATGAAGGTGGTGCCGTGCCCCTCGCGCGAGCGCAGGTCCACGAGGCCGCCGATGCGCTCGATGTTGGTCTTGACCACGTCCATCCCCACGCCGCGGCCCGAGACGGAGGTGACCGCGGCCGCCGTGGAGAAGCCCGCGCGGAAGATGAAGCGGTGGATCTCGCGCTCGCTCATCCCGGCGAGCTCGGCCTCGGTGGCGAGGCCCTGCGAGAGCGCCTTCTGGCGGATGCGCTCGGTGTTCAGGCCGCGCCCGTCGTCGCCCACCTCGAGCACGATGTGCCCGCCCTCGTGGAAGGCGTTGAGGATGATGCGCCCCGTCTCGGACTTGCCCGCGGCGCGCCGGCCCTCGGGCGATTCGAGCCCGTGGTCGGCGCTGTTGCGGACCATGTGCGTGAGCGGATCGCGGATCAGCTCCAGCACCTGGCGGTCGAGCTCGGTCTCGGCGCCCTGCATCACCAGCTCGATCTTCTTGCCGAGCTCGTTCGAGAGATCCCGCACCAGGCGCGGCAGCTTCGACCAGGCGTTGCCGATCGGCTGCATGCGCGTCTTCATCACCCCGTCCTGCAGGTCGGAGGTGATCTGCGACAGGCGCTGCAGCGGCACGGCGAAGGCGGCGTTCTCCTCGCTGCGGGCGAGCTGGAGGAGCTGGTTGCGCGTCAGCACCAGCTCGCTGACCAGGACCATGAGATCCTCGAGCACGTCCACCGCCACGCGGATGGTCTGCGCGGCGACGCCGCCGCCCTCGGGCGCGGCCTCGGCGGGCGCGGCGGCGGGCGCGGCGGCCGGCGCCGCGGCGCGCGGTGCGGGCGGGGCCTCGGCGGGCGGCGCCTCGGCGGGCGGGGCGGCCTCGGCCTGGGGCGCGGG
>JBKBSR010000195.1:0-6088 GCA_046291055.1 Roseococcus sp. | reverse complement strand
GTAGAGGCGCAGGAAGGGCAGGTTCACGAGCACGGCCAGGGCGGCCAGCCCCGCCAGCGGCGCGAGGCAGCGGCGCAGCCCGGCGGCCAGGGCCGCGCGCCCCTCCGGCCCCGCGAAGGCCGCCCAGGCCGGCAGCAGCACCAGCGCGAGGAACACCGAGTACCAGGCCATGTAGAAGCCCGTCATGAGCATCAGCGCGAGCCAGAGCACCGCCGCCGCGCCCCAGCCCAGCAGCGCCGCGCGCCGCCCTTCCAGCAGGGCCGCCCCCGCGCCATGCGCCAGCACCGCCAGCACCGGCACGAGGTTCACGCTGAAGAGCTGCACATGGCTGCCGCGGATGGCCAGGTTGTTGGCCAGCGCGAACAGCACCGCGCCCAGCAGCGCCCAGAGGAAGGCGAGGCCGAAGACGCGGCGCATCATCCAGAAGAAGCCCGCGAAGCCGAGGCCGCGCAGCGCGACGTTCGCCAGCTCCCCGGCCAGGAAGGGATCGGCGCCCCAGGCGCGGAACAGCGCATAGGGCAGGCCGAAGCCTAGATAGCCGTCATTGTAGCCCAGCGTGGCGGGCACCGGGTGGAAGTAGAAGGTCTGGTCCCAGGCGGCCCGGCCGGCGAGGACGTTCGCCCAGTGCTCCATGATGGCGAGGGCGATCACGCCGTCGTGCCGGTCGCCCAGCAGCAGCGTGAAGCCGTCGCCGATCTGGCCGCGGAAGAAGACGGCGAGCGAGGCGCAGAGCGCCGCGAGGAAGAGCGCGGCGCGCAGGGGAGGGGAGAGGGTCATGGCCGCGCCTCCTGCCGCGCGATTGCGGCGAGCGTCAGGCCGCGCCCGCCTCCGGCTCGCCCTTCATCATCTCCTCGAGCTCGGCGGTGCTGAAGAGGAGGATCTTCCGCGGGTCGAGCACCTGCACCGCCTGGTGGCGCAGCGTCTCCCAGCGCGCCTCGACCGCGTCCAGCGCCTCGTCCAGCGTGGCGAAGCTCTCGATGGCGGGGGCGGCGCCGCCGGTGCGGAAGCGCAGGTGATAGGGGCCTTTCGTCTCGCTCATGGGGTGGCTCCCGGTCGCTGTCACGAAAAAGGGGCGGCCCTGGCGAGCCGCCCCCCGTTGTCCGATCCCTGGCGGGGGATCAGAAGTCCATGTCGCCCATGCCGCCACCGGCGGGGGCCGCGGCGGGCTTCTTCTCGGGCCGCTCGGCCACCATCGCCTCGGTGGTGATCAGCAGCGAGGCGACCGAGGCCGCGTCCTGCAGCGCCGTGCGCACGACCTTGGTGGGGTCGATGATGCCGGCCTCGACGAGGTTCTTGAACTCGTCCTTCTGGGCGTCGTAGCCGAACTCCCAGGCCGGGTTGCGCAGCACCTCGCCGGCCACCACCGCGCCGTCCTTGCCGGCATTGGTGGCGATCTGCTTGGCCGGGGCCTGGATCGCCTTGCGGACGATCTCGATGCCCACCTGCTCGTCGTTGTTCACGCCCTTGAGCGAGGCGAGCGTCTCGGAGAGGCGCAGCAGCGCCACGCCGCCGCCCGGCACGATGCCCTCCTGCACGGCCGCGCGGGTGGCGTGCAGCGCGTCGTCCACGCGGTCCTTGCGCTCCTTCACCTCGACCTCGGTGGAGCCGCCGACGCGGATCACGGCCACGCCGCCGGCGAGCTTCGCCAGGCGCTCCTGCAGCTTCTCGCGGTCGTAGTCCGAGGTGGTCTCCTCGATCTGCGCCTTGATCTGCTCGCAGCGGCCCTTGATCTCCTCCTTGGAGCCGGCGCCGTCCACGATCGTGGTGTTCTCCTTCTCGATGCGGACGGTCTTGGCGCGGCCCAGCATGTTCAGCGTGACGTTCTCGAGCTTGATGCCGAGATCCTCGCTGATCATCTGGCCGCCGGTGAGGATCGCGATGTCCTCGAGCATCGCCTTGCGGCGGTCACCGAAGCCCGGCGCCTTGACGGCCGCGATCTTGAGGCCGCCGCGCAGCTTGTTCACCACCAGCGTGGCGAGCGCCTCGCCCTCCACGTCCTCGGCGATGATCACGAGCGGCCGGCCCGACTGCACCACCGCCTCGAGCAGCGGCAGCATGGGCTGGAGCTGGCTGAGCTTCTTCTCGTGGATCAGGATGTAGGGGTTCTCGAGCTCGGCGACCATCTTCTCCGCGTTGGTGATGAAGTACGGAGAGACGTAGCCGCGGTCGAACTGCATGCCCTCGACGACGTCGAGCTCGGTCTGGATGGACTTCGCCTCCTCGACCGTGATCACGCCCTCGTTGCCGACCTTCTCCATGGCCTTGGCGATCATCTCGCCGATCTCGGCCTCGCCGTTGGCCGAGAGGGTGCCGACCTGGGCGACCTCGGCGGAGGTGGTGATCTTCTTGGTCTTGGCCTCGAGCTGCGCCACCACATGGGCCACGGCCTTGTCGATGCCGCGCTTGAGGTCCATCGGGTTCATGCCGGCGGCGACGGCCTTGGCGCCCTCGCGCACGATGGCCTGGGCCAGCACGGTCGCGGTGGTGGTGCCGTCACCGGCCAGGTCGTTCGTCTTGGACGCGACCTCGCGCACCATCTGCGCGCCCATGTTCTCGAACTTGTCGGCGAGCTCGATCTCCTTGGCGACCGTCACGCCGTCCTTGGTGATGCGCGGCGCCCCGAAGGACTTGTCGATCACCACGTTGCGGCCCTTGGGGCCGAGCGTCACCTTCACCGCGTCGGCCAGGATGTCCACGCCGCGCAGCATGCGCGTGCGGGCATCGGGGCCGAACTTCACGTCCTTGGCAGCCATGTGTCTCTACCTCTGGTCTGGTCTGGAATGGATGAGCCGGAGAGGGGGCCTTCAGGCGGCCTTGGCGGCCGGGGCGCTGCCCTCGAGGATGCCCATCACGTCGGACTCCTTCATGATCAGCAGCTCCTCGCCGTTGATCTTGACCTCGGTGCCCGACCACTTGCCGAACAGGATGCGGTCGCCGGGCTTCACGTCCAGCGGACGCACCTCGCCCTTCTCGTTGATGGTGCCGGCGCCGACGGCGATCACCTCACCCTCTTGCGGCTTCTCCTTCGCGGTGTCGGGGATGATGATGCCGCCCGCGGTCTTCTCCTCGGCCGTGATGCGGCGGACGAGGACGCGGTCGTGCAGGGGACGGAACTTCATGGCGGTTCTCTCTCCTGAACGCTTTCAGGGATGGGGAACCTCCTGCCCGGAAGCGCGTTAGCACTCGACGGGGAGGAGTGCCAGCCATCTAGAAAGCGCCACGGCGCGAGTCAAGCCAGTGGCAGCACTCGCGCTGTGCGAGTGCTAATCGTTTGATTTCGGTGAGATTTTTCTGGCGCGCCGCGCCGCGCCGTGTCACCCTCCCGTCATGGGCGGCCCCCGCCGGGCCGGCCGGGAGGAGAAAGCGCCGGCCACGCGGGTCAACCCCCGCCCTCGTTGAGGAGGCCCCGCGCGTGCTCGATGCCCTGCAGCCCATGGTGAAGATCCCCGACTGGCGGCTCACCACCGCCGAGATCCTCTACCGCATGCCCGACCATCCTTCGGTGCTGCAGAGTTTCGTCTGGCAGAAGCATGACCTCGCGCCCGCCTTTCCGGAACTCACCCGCTTCCTGGAGTTCTGGCGGCGCGAGATCGAGGGCGCGCTGCATTCCGTGCGCGTGGCCAGCACCGCGCTGATCAGGCCGGCCGAGCTGCGCTACGCCAACGGGGTGTTCACCGTCCACTGAGGCGGCGGCGGCGCCTCACCCCGGCGCCGCCGGCCGGGTGGCGACGTAGATGGCCTCGTCGCGGCCCAGCGCGTGGATCACCTCCGCCACCGGGTCTGCCCGGTGCTCGCGCACCGCGAAGCCGGCCGCGGCCAGCCGCGCCGGGAAGTCCCGGCCGTAGAGGCGCAGGTGGTCCGTCCCGCCGAAGGCCGCCGCGCGTTCCGAGCGGGTGCGGAAGCGCGAATCCTCGAAAGTGGTCTCGCGCGACCAGTTCACCGGCACCGAGACGATGAAATGCCCGCCGGGCTTGAGGACGCGGAACACCTCCGCCATCGCCTTCGCGTCCTCGTCCACATGTTCCAGAACGTGATGGGCGATCACGATGTCATACTGGCTGTCCGGGCCGGAGATGGCGCGGATGTCCTCGCGCCGCGCCACGGCCGACATCTTGGGGTCCGTGGTGACGTAGCCCGGGTGCCCCGCCATCAGCGGCGCCATGAAGCCCTCGGGGGCGAAGTGCAGGATGGCGAGGCCGCGGTTCTCGAGGATCCCCATCTCGCGGTAGAGCAGCACGGCCAGGCGGTGGCGCTCGCGGCTGTCGCAGTTCGGGCAGCGGGCGCTCCAGCGCGGCGGGCGCGCCACGGCGGTGAACAGGCCCTCATAGCCGCAGATCGTGCAGTGGCGCGGCAGCGGCCGGCGGGTGAACTGCCGCCAGTCCTGCAGGAAGGCCGTGATGTAGCGCCTGGTGACCTTCCAGTTCATCGCGGCGACTCGCCTCGGCGGGGCGCGGCCGTCTCGCGCGCGGCCCGCCCTGTCCGGCCCCTCACCGCTGGCGCCAGGGCAGGCCGCTCGCCTTCCAGCCGGCCACCGTGCCGCGATGGCCCTCGGCGTCCACCGGGCCTTCGAAGCCGTCGGCGATGTTGAAGGCGTGCGGGAAGCCCGCCGCCACCGCCGCCTGGCCCGCCGCCAGGCTGCGCGCGCCGGAGCGGCAGAGGTAATAGACCTTGTGCTGCGGGGTGATGCCCGCCTTGCGCAGATGCTCGATGAAGTGGCCGTTCACCTGCATGGTCGGGAACACCTGCCAGGGAATGAGCACCGGCTGCTTGCCCGCGGCGCTGAGGTCCGGCAGGCCGACGAAGTTCCACTCCGCATCCGTGCGCACATCCACCAGCACGGCCTCGGGGTCGGTGGTCAGGGCCTCCCAGGCCGCGCTGGGCGGCACGTCGGGCACATCGGTCATGGCGCTCTCCGCGAGATGTCGGGCGCAACATGGTGCAGCGCACGCGCCGGGGCAATGCGCCCCTTGCCCTGCCGCCCCCCGCTGCGGCAGCGTCAGCGTCCCGAACCCGAGGAACGCCGCATGAACCGCCTGTCCCGCCGCGCCGCCCTGGCCGGCGCCGCCGCCCTGCCCCTCGCCGCCCCCGGCCTTCTCCGGGCCCAGCCCGCCCGGCTGCGCCTGACCCTCGACTGGGCCTTCCAGGCCCCCAACGCCTTCGCCCTGCTGGCGCGCGAGCGCGGCTATTTCCGCGAGTCCGGGATCGAGGTGCAGGTGGACCGCGGCCAGGGCTCTGGCGGCGTGCCGCCCGCCCTCGTCGCCGGCACACACGACATGGGCTATGCCGACATCAATCCGGCCATCCGATTCCTGGCGCAGAACCCCGATTCGGGGCTGCTCTGCGTGGCCGTGCTGCATGACCGCGCGCCGCTCTGCGTGATCGTGCGCGCCGACGGGTCCATCCGTACGCCGAAGGATCTGGAGGGCAAGCGCCTCGCCGCGCCGGATTTCGACGCGGGCCGCCAGCTCTTCCCCGCCTTCGCCCGGGCCGCCGGGGTGGACGCCAGCCGCGTCACCTTCCTCTCCGTCGCCCCCGCCCTGCGCGAGCCCATGCTGGTGCGCCGCGAGGCGGACGGCATCACCGGCTTCGTCACCACCTCGGCGCTGGCGCTGAAGGGAATCGGCCTCGACCATCCGCAGCAGCGGGTGATGATGTATTACGACCACGGGCTGAACCTCTACGGCGGCGCGCTGCTCACCACCCGCGCCTTCGCCGAGCGCAACCCGGCGGTGGTGCGCGGCGCGGTGGCCGCCCTGATCCGCGGCTTCCGCGACACGATCGCGAGCCCGGACGCCATGCTGGCCGTGCTGCGCCAGGTCGAGCCGCTGACCGACCTCGCCATCGAGCGCGAGCGCCACATGATGAACATGGAGCGCGTGGTGATCACCCCGCACGTCCGCGCGAACGGGATTTCGGCGGTGGACATGGCGCGGCTGCAGACCGGCATCCGCGCCGTCGAGGGCGCCTTCGGCCTGCCCGAGCGGCTGGAGGCCGCGCGCTTCTACACGCCGGAGTTCCTGCCGCCCGCCGAGCAGCGGCGGATCTGAGCCGCCCCGCGGCCGTCTCGCCCCGGAGGCCAGGGCGCCGC
>JBKBSR010000194.1:0-6094 GCA_046291055.1 Roseococcus sp. | reverse complement strand
AGGTCGCACAGCGCCATCAGACCGCTTCGTTGTGCGGGGTGGTGTCTGCATGGCCGGGGACCCGGACCCGGTGGAGCGCGCCCGCGGGCGCTCGCGCCGCGAGGCGCAGCGGCGCGCCCTGCGCCGTGAGGCCGCGGCCATCGGCCTCCACCAGCACCCATTCCACCGCGCCGACCCGCCCCGCGAGGAAGCGCGCCCGCGCCGCCGCCCCAGCCGCGCGCAGCCTGGCGGCGCGTTCGCGCCGCAGCGCCGGGGGAAGCTGGGGCATGCGCGCCGCCGGCGTGCCGGTGCGCGGCGAGAAGGGAAAGACATGCAGGAAGGCGAGCCCCGCCTCCTCCACCAGCGCCTCGCTCGCCCGGGCGTGCTCCTCCGTCTCGGTGGGAAAGCCGGCGATGAGGTCGGCGCCCAGCGCCACCTCCGGGCGCAGGGCGCGGGCGCGGCGGGCCAGGGCGAGCAGATCCGCGCGGCGGTGGCGGCGGCGCATCCGCTTGAGCATCAGGTCATGCCCGTGCTGCGCCGAGAGATGGAGTTGCGGCGCGAGCCGCGCCTCCTCCGCGAAGACCGCCCAGAAGCGATCGTCCAGCGCCGCGGGGTCGAGCGAGGAGAGGCGCAGCCGGGGCAGTTCGGGAACCTCGCGCAGCAGGGCGCGGATCAGCCCCGGCAGATCGGGGTGGGAGGCGAGGTCCACCCCGGTCAGCACGATCTCGGCATGGCGTTCGGCGAGGCGCCGGGCGGCGGCGACCGCCTCCGCGACCGGCAGGGCGCGGGCGGGACCGCGCCCCTGCGGGATGATGCAGAAGGTGCAGGCATGGTCGCAGCCCTGCTGCACGGCGAGGAAGGCGCGGGTGCCGCCCCCGGCCGCCACGCTCATGGGCGCCGCGCGCGCGATGACCGGCGCGCCCTCGGCCCAGGCCTCGGGGCGCAGCTTGTTGCCGTTGCCGATCACGCGCGCCACGCCCGGCAGCGCGGCCCAGCGCGCGGGGGCGATCTGCGCGGCGCAGCCGGTGACCAGGATGGGCCGGGCCGGGTTCTCGCGGTGCGCGCGGCGGATGGCCTGGCGCGCCTGCGCCTCCGCCTCGGCGGTCACGGCGCAGGTGTTCACGATCAGCGCCCCCGCGAAGCCGGCCCGGGCGGCGAGCGCGCGCATCGTCTCGCTCTCGGCGATGTTCAGCCGGCAGCCGAAGGTCAGCGTCTCAACCAAGCTCGATCTCGCCGGTGAAGGCCGTCTCCACGGGGCCGGCCATCAGCACATGGCCATCCGCCTCGCGCCACTCGAGGGCGAGCGCGCCCCCCGGCATGGCGATACGCGCCGCGCGCGCCGAGAGGCCCCGGCGCACCGCGTTCACCATGGCCGCGCAGGCGCCCGAGCCGCAGGCGAGCGTCAGGCCCGCCCCGCGCTCCCACACCGTCAGGCGCATGCGGTCGGGCGCGAGGATCTGCGCGAAGCCGATATTGGCGCGCTCGGGGAAGAGCGGATCATGCTCCAGCACCGGGCCGAGGGCGGGGATGTCGAGCGCCGCGAGATCGGGCACGAAGATGGTGGCGTGCGGGTTGCCCATGGAGCAGCAGGCGGCGTCGAAGCCGCCCAGCGGCACATGCAGCGTGTCCATCTCGCGCGCCAGCGGCACCTCCGCCCAGTGAAGGCGCGGCGGCCCCATGTCCACGCGCACCGTCCCGTCCGCCAGGCGCTCGGCCCCCAGCATCCCGCCGCGGGTGCGGATGGCGATGCGCGGACGCCCCGTCTCGGCCAGCACCAGGGCGGCGGCGCAGCGCGTGCCGTTGCCGCAGGCGCCGGCCTCGCTGCCGTCGCTGTTGTGGAAGCGCAGGAAGAGGTCCGCGTCCGGCGCGGCCTCCAGCGTCACGAGCTGGTCGAAGCCCACGCCGCGATGCCGGTCGCCGATGCGGCGGATGGCCTCGGGCGGCAGGGAGAGCGGGCGGGCGCGCGCGTCGAGCACGACGAAGTCGTTGCCCAGCCCATGCATCTTGCGAAAAGGGACGCGCATGGGGCGCATATAGGCCAGGTCGCGCGCTGGCGCGACGGGGCGGGGCCGCGTATGTGCTGCGGCCATGAGACGCCTCCTCCCCTTGCTGGCGGTTCTGGCGCTCGCGGCCTGCGCCGAGCGCTTCTCCGCCGACGAATACGCCACCCGGGCCGTGCAGCAGGCCAACCCCGTGCAGCAGGGCGTGGTCGCGGGCTTCCGGCGCGTGGCCATCACGCCCGACGGCACGGCGGGCGCGGCCGCCGGGGCGGCGGCCGGCGGCGTGGTGGGCGGGGCCGCGGGCGGCAACAGGGTCACGGGGGCGCTCGGCGCAGTGGGCGGCGCGCTGGTCGGCGGCCTCGTCGGCTCGGCGGCCGAGCGGGCGACGGCGAACACGGACGCCATAGAATATGTGGTCCGGCGCACCACCGGCGAGCTGGTGAGCGTGACGCAGCGCGACGCGACGCCCATCCCCGTCGGCACCCGGGTGCTGGTCATCACCGGCGCCCAGGCGCGGATCGTGGTGGACTACACGGCGCCGGAGCCGCCCCCCGCCGCGCCCGCCGCGCAGGCTTCCGCGCCGCCCGCCCCGCCGGCCCCGGCACCATCCGGCGCGGAGGCCGCGCCCGCCGCCGCCTTGCTGCCCGCGGCGGTGCCGCCCCCTCCCGTGGTGCCCGCCCCGCCCCGGCCGGCGGATGAACTGCCGCCCATCTCCGGCCCGCGCGGATAGGCGGGCGGCGGCATGCGCCGCCCGGGGTGGACTTCCCGCCGCCCCGCCGCTATAGCGCCGCCTCCCCGCGCCGAGGCCTTTGGACAGCCCGGCCGGGTCCGCGCGCCCCCGCCGCATGGTGCGGTTGCCTGGGGCCGCCATCCCACCGCGTGAGGAGGGCCCAATGTCCAAGATGAAGACGACCTCGAGCGCCAAGAAGCGCTTCAAGATCACCGCGACCGGCAAGGTGAAGGCCGGCCCGGGCAACAAGCGCCACTGCCTCTCGGCGCGCAGCCAGAAGTCCAAGCGCCAGAACCGCCGCATGCAGGTGCTGGAGCCGCAGGACGCCAAGACGGTGAAGCACTGGCTGCCCTACGGGCTGCCCCGGTAAGCGCGCGCGGAGAGGAGAAGAGTCATGGCCCGAGTGAAGCGCGGCGTCGCCGCCCATGCCCGTCACAAGAAGGTTCTGGCCCAGGCCAAGGGCTATGTGGGGCGCAGCTCCACCACCTATCGCGCCGCGCTGCAGCGCGTGGAGAAGGCGCTGCAATACGCCTACCGCGACCGCCGCGCGAAGAAGCGCGAGTTCCGCGGCCTCTGGATCCAGCGCATCAACGCCGCGGTGCGCGAGCACGGGATGACCTATTCCCAGTTCATCGCCGGCATCAAGGCCGCCGGCATCGAGATGGACCGCAAGGTGCTGGCCGGCCTGGCCTATGACGAGCCCGCGGCCTTCGCCGCCATCGTCGAGAAGGCGAAGGCGGCCCGCGTTCCGGCCTGAGCGCCGGGCGCCGATGATCCTCACGGGGGGCCGTCACGCGGGCGCGTGAGCGGCCCCTTTCCTTGCATGGGTTCCCGACGATGAGCGATGACCTCGCCGCCCTCGCCGCACGCACCGAGGCCGACCTCGCCGCCGCCGCCGATCTGCGCGCGCTGGAGGCGGTGCGCGTGGCCGTGCTCGGCAAGTCCGGCGCGCTGACCGCGCTGCTCAAGGGGCTCGGCGCCGTGCCGGCCGAGGAGCGCAAGGCGCGCGGCGCCGCGCTGAACGCGCTGAAGGCGGAGCTGGAGGCGGCGATCGAGGCGCGCCGCACGGCGCTGGAGGCCGCCGCGCTGCAGGCGCGCCTCGCCGCCGAGCGGCAGGACATGACGCTGCCGCCGCGCCCCTTCGCCCCCGGCGGGAAGGGCGGCATCCACCCCATCTCCCGCACCATGGAGGAGCTGACGGCGATCTTCGGCGCCATGGGCTTCCGCGTGGTCGAGGGGCCGGATGTGGAGAGCGACTGGTACAACTTCGCCGCCCTCAACATCCCCGACCACCACCCGGCGCGGCAGGACCAGGACACCTTCTACCTGCCCGGCGAGATCGAGGGGCATCGCGCCGTCCTGCGCACCCAGACGAGCCCGCTGCAGATCCGCACCATGCTGGCCGAGCCGCCGCCGCTGCGCATCATCGCCCCCGGCCGCACCTACCGCGCGGACCATGACGCCACCCACTCGCCCATGTTCCACCAGGTGGAGGGGCTGGTGATCGAGCAGGGCATCACGCTCGGCCACCTCAAGGGCTGCCTGACCGACTTCCTGCGCGCCTTCTTCGGCATCGCCGACCTGCCGGTGCGCTTCCGCAGCAGCTACTTCCCCTTCACCGAGCCCTCGATGGAGGTGGACATCGGCTGGAACCGCCGCACCGGGGAGCTGGGCGCGGGCAGCGACTGGCTGGAGATCCTGGGCAGCGGCATGGTGCATCCCCGCGTGCTGGCCAATTGCGGGCTCGACCCCCGCCAGTGGCAGGGCTTCGCCTTCGGCATGGGCATCGAGCGCATCACCATGCTCAAGCACGGCATGGCCGATCTGCGGCCCTTCTTCGAGGGCGATCTGCGCTGGCTCGCGCACTACGCCGCGAGCCCCCTCGCCCCGGCCAGCCTGCACGAGGCGCTGTGAAATGAAGTTCACCCTCTCCTGGCTGCGCGAGCATCTGGACACCGAGGCGAGCCTCGAGGCGCTGACCACCACCCTCTCGGCCATCGGCATCGAGGTGGAGGGCGTGGAGGACCGCGCCGCCGCCCTCGCCCCCTTCCGCATCGCGCGCGTCATCGAGGCCGTGCCGCACCCGAACGCCGACCGGCTGCGCGCGCTGCGCGTGGATGTGGGCGATGGGCGGGAGCTCTCCGTCGTCTGCGGCGCGCCCAATGCGCGCACCGGCATGATGGGCGTGGCCGCCCTGCCCGGCGCCTTCATCCCCGGCACCGGCATCACGCTCAAGGCCGGCGAGATCCGCGGCGTGAAGAGCGAGGCGATGATGCTCTCCGCGCGCGAGATGGGGCTCGGCGAGGACCATTCGGGCATCGTGGAGCTGCCGGCGGATGCGCCGCTCGGCGAGAGCTACGCGCGCTGGGCGGGGCTCGACGATCCGGTGATCGAGATCAAGGTCACGCCCAACCGGGGCGACGCGCTCTCCGTGCGCGGCGTGGCGAGGGATCTCGCGGCCGCCGGGCTCGGCACGCTCAAGCCCTGGGCCGCGCCCGCCATCGCGCCGGCCTATGAGAGCCCGCTGCGCTGGCGCATCGAGGACCCGCGCGCCTGCACCTGGGTGCTCGGGCGCGCGGTGCGGGGCTTGCGCAACGGCCCCTCGCCGCGCTGGCTGCAGGACAGGCTGACGGCCATCGGGCTGCGCCCCATCTCCGCGCTGGTGGACGTGACGAACTTCTTCACCTTCGCGCTGGGCCGGCCGCTGCATGTGTTCGACGTGGCCAAGGTGAAGGGCGACACCCTCGCCATGCGCATGGCCCGGCCGGGCGAGGAGCTCCTCGCGCTGAACGGCAGGACCTATGCGCTGACGGAGGAGGACGGCGTGATCGCCGACGCCGCCGGCCCCGAGGCGCTGGGCGGCATCATCGGCGGCGAGCATTCGGGCTGCGACGAGAGCACCACCGAGTGCTTCATCGAGTGCGCGCTGTTCGACCCGGTGCGCATCGCCCTCTCCGGCCGGCGGCACGGCGTCTTCACCGACGCGCGCGCCCGCTTCGAGCGCGGCGTCGATCCGGCCTTCCTCCGCTCCGGGCTGGAGGCCGCGACCGCCATGATCATGGAGCTCTGCGGCGGCGAGGCCAGCACCATCAGCGAGGCCGGCGCCGAGCCCGCCTGGCGGCGCGAGGCCACGCTGCGCTTCGCGCGGCTGCGCGAGCTGGGCGGGCTCGACCTGCCGCCCGAGGAATGCGTGGCGCGGCTCGAGCGGCTGGGCTTTTCCGTCACCGCCCGCGACGCGGCGCGCGTGACGGTGGCCGTGCCCTCCTGGCGCAACGACATCGCCGCCCCCATCCATCTCGACCAGGCGCCCGGGCTCGATCCCGCGCGCGCCGCCGCGGCCGCGGAGGGCTGCGCGGCGGTGGAGGCGGAGCATGACCTGGTGGAG
>JBKBSR010000193.1:0-6109 GCA_046291055.1 Roseococcus sp. | reverse complement strand
GGCATCCGCACAACGCCGCGCGCGGCGTCTTCGTCAGCGTCGCGGGCGCGGTGCAGCCCGCCCCCGCGCCGCGCTTCTCGCGCACGCCGGGGTGCATCGCCGCGCCGCCGCCGCTGCGCGGCGAGCACGGGGCCGAGATCCTGGCGGAGTTCGGCTTCAGCGCGGAGGAGATCGCCGCCCTCGCCCCCGGACAGGGCAGCGGCTAGGCTCGGCGCGAGAGCAGGAGGACACGCCATGGACAGCACCGCCGGCGCCGCGCGCCCGTTCCGCGAGCGCAGCGTCTTCTCGTCCGAGCACGAGATGTTCCGCGCGCAGGTGCGCCGCTTCGTCGAGCGCGAGATCGCCCCCTTCCACCGCGACTGGGAGCGCGCGGGCATCGTCCCGCGCGAGCTGTGGCGCAAGGCGGGCGCGCAGGGGCTGCTGTGCACCATGCTGCCGCCCGAGTTCGGCGGCGCGGGCGGGGATTTCGGCCATGCCGCCATCGTGATCGAGGAGCTCGCGCGCGTGAACGCGACCGGCGTGGCCTTCCAGCTCCACTCCGACATCGTCGCACCCTACATCGCCGCCTATGCCCGGCCCGAGAAGAAGGCCGAATGGCTGCCCAGGATGGCGGCGGGCGAGACGATCGGCGCCATCGCCATGACCGAGCCCGGCATGGGCAGCGACCTCAAGGCGGTGCGCACCACGGCCCGGCGCGAGGGCGAGGAGTGGGTGATCAACGGCGCCAAGACCTTCATCTCCAGCGGCCAGAACGCGGGGCTCGTCATTGTCGTCTGCAAGACGGACCCCGAGGCCGGGCGGCGCGGCATCTCGCTCATCTGCGTGGAGGAGGGCACGCCCGGCTTCACCCGCGGCCGCAAGCTCGAGAAGATCGGCCTGCACGCGCAGGACACCTCCGAGCTGTTCTTCGACGACTGCCGCGTGCCGGCCGCCAACCTGCTCGGCGAGGAGAATGCCGGCTTCCGCCAGCTCATGCACCAGCTTCCGCAGGAGCGCCTGGTCATCGCCATCCGCTGCGGCGTCAGCATGGAGACGATGCTCGAGAAGACCATCGCCTACACCAAGCAGCGGCAGATCTTCGGCCAGAGCGTGTTCGACTTCCAGGTGCACCGCTTCAAGCTCGCCCAGGCCAAGGCCGAGATCGCGATGTTCCGCGTCTATCTCGACGACTGCATCGCCCGCCACATGCAGGGCGCGCTCTCGGCCGAGGAGGCGGCGGCGGTGAAGCTGCTCGGCACCGAGATGCAGAACCGCCTGCTCGACGACTTCCTGCAGATGCATGGCGGCTACGGCTACATGGCCGAATACGAGATCGGCCGCGCCTGGGCCGATGCGCGGGTGGGCCGCATCTATGGCGGCAGCTCCGAAGTGATGCGCGAGATCATCGCGCGCACCCTCTGAACCACGAAGAACCGGGAGGTTTCCATGACCGTCTCTCGCCGCATCCTGCTCGGCGGGGCCCTCGCCGCCCCCGCGCTGTCGGCCCAGGCCCAGGCCTTTCCGGCCCGGCCCATCACCATCCAGATCTCCTTTCCGCCCGGGGGCGCGACGGATGTGCAGATGCGCGCCTTGGCCGAGGCCGCCACGCGCGCCTTCGGCCAGCAGGTGATCATCGAGAACCGCCCGGGCGGAGGCGGCACGCTGCCCGCGCTGAACGTGCGCGGCGCCCGGCCGGACGGCTACACCCTCGCACAGTTCCCGCTGCCCGCCATGCGCCTGCCCTTCATGCAGCGCATGGCCTTCAACCCGCGCACGGATTTCACGCCGATCATCCATCTGACCGGCTACCTGTTCATGGTCTGCGTGCGCGCCGAGAGCCCCTACCGGAGCTGGGCCGATCTCGTGGCCGATGCGCGCGCGCGGCCGGGCCGGGTGCGGCTGGGCAACACCGGCGCGAACGGCACGCCGCACCTGACGCTCATCGATCTCGCCGAGCGCGAGCGGCTGGAAGTGGAGCACATCCCCTTCCGCGGCGAGGCCGACGCGGTGCCCGCCATGCTGGGCGGGCACATCGAGGCCTCGGCCACCGGCTCGGGCGTGCTGCCGCTGGTGCTGGAGGGGCGGCTGCGCGCGCTGAACGTCTGGTCGCGCGAACGCTCGCGCAAGCTGCCCGAGGTGCCCACCCTGGTCGAGCTCGGCTACCGCGACATGGTGGTGACCTCGCCCTACGGGCTGGTCGGGCCGCAGGGGATGGATCCCGCCGTTGTGCGCGCGCTGCACGACGGCTTCCGCACCGCGCTGCACGACCCGCAGCACCTCGCCGCGCTGGACCGCCTCGACATGCCGCTCGAATACCTCAACACCGAGGACTACGCGGCCTTCATGCAGCGCACCATCAACGAGGAGGAGGCGCGCGTGAACCGCCTCGGCCTGCGCGGCTGATGTTCGCGCCCGATCTCCTCGCCGGCGCGCGCGTGCTCGTCACCGGCGGGGGCTCCGGCCTCGGCCGGATGATGGCGGAGTTCCTGCTCGCGCACGGCGCGGCGGTGGAACTCTGGGGCCGGCGCGCGCCGGTGCTGGAGGAGGCCGCCGCGGCGCTCGGCGCCGCCCATCCCGGGCGGGTGCGCTGGCAGACGGTGGACATCAAGGACGCGGAGGCGGTGGAGGCGGCGCTGGCCGCGAGCTTCGCCGCCGGCCAGGGCCCCACGCACCTGGTCAACAACGCCGCCGGCAACTTCCTCTCCCGCACCGAGGATCTCTCGCCGCGCGGCTTCCGCGCCATCAGCGACATCGTCTTCCACGGCAGCTTCCAGGTGACGCAGAGCCTGGGGAAGCGCTGGATCGCCGCCGGCACGGGGGGCAGCGTCGTCTCCATCCTCGTCACCTGGATCTGGACGGGGGCGCCCTTCGTGGTGCCCTCGGCCATGAGCAAGGCCGGGGTGGAGGCGATGACGAAGTCGCTCGCCGTCGAGTGGGGGCGCTACGGCATCCGGCTGAACGGCATCGCGCCGGGGCTGATCCCGACCGAGGGGATGCTCGCGCGCATCCGCCCCGGCGACGCCGACCCCGCGGGCAAGTGGAACGCGCGCAACCCGCTCGGCCGCACCGGCAGGCCCGAGGATATCGGCCGCCTCGCCGCCTTCCTGCTCTCCGATGCCGCGGCCTGGATCACCGGCGAGACGATCGCCCTCGACGGCGGGCATTGGCTCGCCAACGGCGCGGGCAGCTACACCGAATATCTTGCCTGGGGCGATGCGGAGTGGGCGGCGGCGCGGGAGCGGATCAAGGCCGCGAACGCGGCGGACAAGGCGCGCCGGGGCGCTTGATCGCGCCCGCGCCGCGTGCCCTCATGCGCGGACAAGACGCAGGAGGGCAAAAGAATGATCGGCCGTCGTTCCATCCTCGGCGCGGGCGCCGCGCTCGCCGCCGCCCCCGCCATGGCGCAGGGCCAGACGCTGCGCGTCGGCTCCACCCCCACGGGGATTCCCTTCACCTTCCTCGACACGCGCACCAACACCATCACCGGCTTCATGGTGGACCTGATCACCGAGATCGGCCGCCGCCAGGGCTTCGCGGTGGAGATCCAGGCGACCCCCTTCGCCGCGCTCATCGCCTCGCTCACCTCCAACCGCATCGACATCATCTCGGCCGCCATGCTCGCCACCCCCGCCCGGCGCGAGCAGATCGACTTCTCCGACCCCGTCTATGCCTATGGCGAGGGCGTAGCGGTCCGCGAGGGCGAGAGCCGGCCCTGGCGCAGCCTCGCCGACATGCGCGGCGTGACGGCGGGCGCGCAGATCGGCACAGTCTACATCGAGCCGCTGCGCGCGGCGGGCCTCGATGTCCGCACCTATGACAGCGTGGCCGACATCATGCGCGACGTCTCGCTCGGCCGCATCCAGGCGGGCTTCGGCGATGCGCCCATCGTCTCCTACCAGATCGCGCAGGGCACCTTCCGCGGCGTGCGGCTTTTGCCGGACTACCGGCCGAGCGTGGTGGGCGCCATCGGCATCGGCACGCGCAAGGGCGATCCGGTGATGGCGCGCATCAACGCGGGGCTTGCCGCCGTGAAGCGCGAGGGCGTCTTCGCGCAGCTTCTGGCGAAGTGGAACCTGCCGCCCTCCGTCGAATGAGTCTCGACGACTTCCTGAAGGCCGCGCGGGAGTTCCTGCCCATCCTCCTGCAGGGGATGGGCATGACGGTGCTCGTCACGCTCTGCGCGCTGGTGCTGGCCACGCTGCTCGGCGTGGTGTGGGCGCTGATGCGCACCTCGGGCGTGCGCTGGCTGGTCTGGCCGGCAATGGCCTTCACCAACACCATCCGCGGCATCCCGATCCTCGTGCAGCTCTTCTACATCTACTTCGTGCTGCCCGAGCTGGGCGTGGACCTCACCGCCTTCCAAGCGGGCGTGATCGGCCTCGGCATCGCCTATTCGGCCTATATGGGCGAGGTGTTCCGCTCCGGCATCCTCGCGGTGGATCCGGGCACCATCGAGGCGGCGGAATCGCTCGGCATGACGCGCGCGCGGGTGCTGGGCCGCGTGGTGCTGCCCCAGGCCGTGCGCATCGTGCTGCCGCCCTATGGCAACAACCTCATCATGCTGCTGAAGGACAGCTCCCAGGCGAGCGTGATCACGGTGGCGGAGATGTCCACCCAGGCGCGGCTCATCGCCGCCTCCACCTTCAAGAACCAGGAGGTGTGGACGCTGGTGGCGCTGCTCTACCTCTGCCTCTCCATCCCGCTCATCCTCCTCGTCTCCCGGCTCGAGAAGCGGTTCGGCCGGCGATGATCGAGGTCGAGAATCTCGTGAAATCCTTCGGCGCGCACCGCGTGCTGGACGGCATCTCGCTCACGGTCCGGCAGGGCCAGGTGGTCTGCGTCATCGGGCCCTCCGGCTCGGGGAAGTCCACCCTGCTGCGCTGCGTGAACGGGCTCGAGGGCTATGAGGGCGGCGAGGTGCGCGTGGACGGGCTGCGCGTGGACCGCACGCGGCCCGAGATCCGCGCCGTGCGCCGCCGCGTCTCCATGGTGTTCCAGCGCTTCAACCTCTTCCCGCACCGCACGGCGCTGGAGAACGTGACGGAGGGTCCGATCTACGCCGCCGGCGAGAGCCGCGAGGAGGCGGAGGCGCATGCGCGCGCCCTGCTCGCGCGCGTCGGCCTCGCGGGGCGCGAGGGCGCCTATCCCTCGCAGCTCTCGGGCGGGCAGCAGCAGCGCGTGGCCATCGCCCGCGCCCTCGCCATGCGGCCCAGGGCGGTGCTCTTCGACGAGCCGACCAGCGCGCTCGACCCCGAGCTCGTCGGCGAGGTGCTGAGCGTGATGCGCGACCTGGCGCGCGAGGGCATGACCATGGCGGTGGTCACCCACGAGATGGGCTTCGCGCGCGAAGTGGCCGATCACGTCGTGTTCATGGACAAGGGCCGCGTGGTCGAGGAAGGCCCGCCCGCCGAACTGCTCACCGCCCCGCGCGAGCCGCGCACGCAGGATTTCCTGCGCCGCGTGCTGCGCCCGCTGGACTGAGCCCATGCTGCCGCCGAGCCTCTACGCCGAGACCGCCCCCCCTGCCCCGCCCACGCCGCCGCTGCAGGGCGAGGCGCGCGCGGATGTCTGCGTCATCGGCGGCGGCTTCACCGGGCTCTCGGCCGCGCTGCACCTCGCGGAGGCCGGCGTCGGCGTCCTGCTGATCGAGGCGGAGGAGCCGGGCTGGGGCGCCTCGGGCCGCAATGGCGGGCAGGTGAACCCCGGCCTGAAGCCCGACCCCGACGAGGTGGAGCGCGACTGGGGGCCCGATCTCGGCGCGCGCATGCTCGCGCTCAGCTACGGCGCGCCGGATGCGGTGTTCGCACTGATCCGCCGGCACCAGATCGCCTGCGAGGCGCGGCAGGAGGGCACGATCCGCGCCGCCATCGGCCCCGCCAACGCCGAGGCCGTCCGCCGCACCGCCGAGCAATGCGCGCGCCGCGGCGGCCCCGTGCGCTTCCTCGACGCCGCCGAGACGGCCGCGATGACCGGGACCGACCGCTACGCGGGGGCGATGTTCGACGCCCGCGGCGGCGACCTCCATCCGCTGGCCTATGCGCGGGGCCTCGCACGCGCGGCCATCGCGCAGGGCGCGCGCGTGCATGGCGGCACGCGCGCCCTCTCCCTCGCGCGCGAGGACGGGCTCTGG
>JBKBSR010000192.1:0-6130 GCA_046291055.1 Roseococcus sp. | reverse complement strand
GGGGCCCCGGCCATCCCCACCGCCATCGATTGCGCGGCCGAGCATGCCACGCTCGGCGCCCTGCCGCTGCGCCGCCTCGCCGCCGCCGCGCGGGTGAGCGGCGAGGCGCTGAGCATCGCCGAGGCGCGGGCGGAGCTGCCGGGCGGGACGGAGGTGGCGCTCTCGGGCGGGGGCACGGCGGGGCGGCTCGAGCTGCGCGTGCGGCTGCGCGCGCAGGATGCGGTGGCGCTGGCCGACTCCCTCGGGCTTCCCGCCGCGCTGCGCCCCGAGGGCGGCACGGCCGAGGCGCAGTTCCACCTGATGGTCGAGGGGCCGCAATTCGCCGTCTCGGCGCTGGAGGCGCGCTGGGGCGCCAGCCGCGCCACCGGCGGGCTCACCTGGCGCGCGGGGCCGCGCCCGGCCCTGGCCGCAGGGCTGGAGCTGGATGCGCTCGCCAGCCCCGCCGCGCCAGCCGAATGGCTGGCCGCGCTGCGCGAGGCGGGGCAGGGGCTCGACCTGCAGCTTCGCCTCGGCATCGGCCGCCTCCTGCTCGGCGAGGCGGGGTTCGAACGCGTCTCCCTCGACCTCGGCCTCGAGGAGGGGCGGCTGATCCTGCGCCGCGGCGCCGCGCGGCATCTCGGGCTCGATCTGGTGGCGGCCGGCACCCTGGCGACGGGGCGGCTGCATGAACTCAGCCTGGAGGGCGAGGGCGCGGCGGGGCCGCTGCTCGCCCGGCTCGGCCTGCCCGCGCCCGGTCTCGCCGCGCAGCCGCTGCGGCTGCGGCTCTCCGGCGGCGGGCCGCTGGAGGCGCTGGCCCTGCGGCTGGAGGCCGAGCTCGCCGAGGCGCGCATCGAGGCGCAGGGCACGCTGGATTCCGGGCAGCGCCGCGCCACGGGCAACCTGACGCTGCGCCACCCCGGGGCGGCGCGCTTCCTCGCCGCGCTGGGCGGTGGGCCGCCGCCCGACTGGCTCGGGCCCGGCTCGCTCTCGCTCGTCGCCGCGCTCAGCCACCGCCCGGGGCGCTGGGCGCTGGAGAGCGGGGAGTGGGTGGCGGGCGGGCTGCGCGGGGGCGGGCAGCTCGTCCTCGCGCTCGAGGGGGCGCGCCCGGCGCTCTCGGGCCGGCTCGCCTTCGAGCGGCTGCCCCTGCCGGGGCTGGGCGCGCTGCCGCTCGCCTCGCCGCTCGACCTCGACCTCGCCCTGGCGGCCGAGCGGGTGGAGATCGAGGGGCTGCCCGCCCTCTCGCGCCTCTCCGCGACGCTGCGCGCCGATGCCGCCGCCTGGCGGCTGCTCGAGGCCCGCGCCGGGCTGGCCGGGGGGGAGGTGCAGGGCGCGCTGACGGTCGCGCAGGGCCCGCGCCTCGCCCTCGAGGGGCAGGCGAGCGATCTGCTGCTCTCCGGCCCTGTGCTCGGGCTTCCCCTGGATCTCACAGCCGGCCGCCTCTCCGCCGGCGTCCGGCTGCGCGCCGAGGGCGCCACGCCCGCCGAATGGCGGGCCAGCCTGGGCGGCGAAGCCACGCTGTCGCTGCGCGATGCGGTGCTGACGGGCCTCGATGCCCCGGCCGCCGCCGCCGCGCTCGACCTTGCCGAGCCGCAGGCGCTGCGCGCCGCGCTGGCCGCCGCGCTGGCCGGGGGGGCGACGCCCATCGAGCGGGGGCAGGCGCGGCTCGATCTCGACGCCGGCCTGCTGCGCCTCGCCGAGGCGCGGCTGCTTGCCGAGGGGGGGCTCGCGCTCGGGCTCGCGGGGCGGGTCGCGCTGGCCGAGGGACTTCTCGATCTGCGCGTGGATCTGCCCGGCCCGCCGGGCGCGCCGGCTGTCGGCCTGCTTGTCGAGGGGCCCGTCGCCGCCCCGCGCCGCCGCGCCGAGCCGGACGCTTTCCTGAACTGGCGGGCGCAGAACCCGCCATGACCCGCGGCTGAGGAGGCCCATCCCATGACCGATCCCACCGGGCGCGCCGACGCCCTCGCCCGCGCCGCGCGCCTGTTCGACGACGGCACGCTGCAGCAGCGCCTCGCCGCGCTCGTCGCCATCCGCTCCACCGCGCAGGACCCGGCCCATGAGGGCGAGCTCGGCCGCTACCTTGAGGAGGGGATGCGCCCCTGGCTCGAGCGCCTGGGCTTCGCGGTGCGGGTGCATCCCAACCCCGAGCCGGGCTTCGGCCCCATCCTCACCGCGACGCGCATCGAGGACCCCGCCCGGCCCACCGTGCTGCTCTATGGCCATGGCGACACGGTGCGCGGCCTGGACGAGCAGTGGAGCGAGGGGCTCGAGCCCTGGCGGCTGATCGAGCGCGACGGCCGCTGGTATGGCCGGGGCACGGCCGACAACAAGGGCCAGCACGCCATCAACCTCCTGGCGCTGGAGGCGGTGCTCGCCGCGCGCGGCGGCCGGCTGGGCGCCAACGTGAAGCTCGTGCTGGAGATGGCGGAGGAGCGCGGCTCGCGCGGGCTTCGGGAGTTCGTGGCCGCGCACGCGGCGGAACTCGCCGCCGATGCGCTGATCGCCAGCGACGGCCCGCGCGTGACGCCCGAGACGCCCACCATCGCCACCGGCACGCGCGGCACCTACCACTTCGACCTGGTCTGCCGGCTGCGCGCGGGCGGCGTGCATTCCGGCCACTGGGGCGGGCTGACCACGGACCCCGCCGTGCTCATCGCGCACGCCATCTCCACCATCATGGACCGCGACGGCAAGATCCTGGTGCGCGACTGGCTGCCCCGCAACGGCGTGCCGGCCGAGGTGCGCGCGGTGCTGCAGGGCGCCGAGGTGGACGGCGGCGGCGAGGCGGCGACCATAGACGCGGGCTGGGGCGAGCCCGGCCTGACCGCGGCCGAGAAGATCTACGGCTGGAACAGCTTCATCGTGCTGGCGATGACGAGCGGCCGGCCCGAGAACCCGGTGAACGCCGTGGCGCCCGATGCGCGCGCCCATTGCCAGATCCGCTACACGGTGGACACCGACCCCGCCGGCTTCGCGGCCGCGCTGCGCCGCCACCTCGACGCGCACGGGCTGCGGCGCGTGGCCATCGAGAACGCCGGCATCCGCATGCCCGCCTCGCGCACCTCGCCCGACCACCCCTGGGTGCGCTGGGCGCGCCAGAGCATCGAGGCGACGCTGGGCAAGCGCGTGCAGGTGATCCCGAACTCCTCGGGCGGGCTGCCCGGCGACGTGTTCGTGGACCATCTCGGCGTGCCGCTCGTCTGGGTGCCGCATTCCTATGGCGGCTGCCGGCAGCACGGGCCGGACGAGCATCTGCTGCCCGGCCCCGCGCGCGAGGGGCTGCTGGCCTTCGCCGGGCTGTGGTGGGATCTGGGCGAGAAGCCGTGATCAGCCCGGCCCGGGCGGGATGGGCACGGCGCTGATGATTACCTGCGCCTGGGCGTAGGGGTATTCGTCGGTCATGGTCAGCGCGATCTCGGCGCGGTGGCCGGGCGGGGTGATGGCCGCGAGCCGCGCCGCCGCGCCGCCCGTCAGGCGCAGCGTGGGCTGGCCCGAGGGCAGATTCACCACGCCCAGATCCTTCATGAACACGCCCTGCGAGAAGCCCGTGCCCAGCGCCTTGGCCGCCGCCTCCTTGGCGGCGAAGCGCTTGGCGTAGGTGCCCGCGCGGATGCGCTCGCTGCGCCGCTCGGCCTTGGCGCGCTCGGTCTCGGTGAAGACGCGCTCGAGGAAGCGCGCGCCGTGCCGCTCCAGCACCTGCTCGATGCGACGGATGTCGCAGATGTCGGAGCCGAGGCCGATGATCATCCCCGCGCCCTGTCCACCCGCACCACGCCCTCGCAGGCGCGCAGCACGCCCATCACCTCGGAGAGGTGGCGCAGGTCGCGCACCTCCACGTCGAGGGCGAGGTCGCACTCCTCGTCCTCGCGCCGGCCGAGGCGGATGTTGGTCACACCCGCCTTCTGCCGCACCACCGCGTTGGCGACGTTGGAGATGAGCTGCGGCCCGTTCACCGCCGCCACCGACAGGCGCGCCGTATAGGTGGCGCCGCCCAGCCCCGCCTGCTCCCATTCCACGTCCAGCAGCCGTTCGGGGCTGGTGGCGAAGTTCTCGAGCATGTGGCAGTCGGCCCGGTGCACTGTCACCCCCTTGCCGGTGGTCACCACGCCGAGGATGCGGTCGCCCGGCACCGGGTGGCAGCAATGCGCGAAATGGAGCTGCATGCCGGCCACGATGCCGGTGATGGGCTGCACCGGCACGGCCACGCGCCGCCGCTCCGCCCCGCGCGCCGAGGGCGGCGCGCCGAGCCGCCCGCGCGGGGCGATCAGCGCCGTCGGCTCCACCACGCGCTGGCCGCCGCCGCCGCGCAGCTCGGGGAAGGCGGCGTGCACCACGTCGCGCGCCGAGAGGCTACCGGAGGCGACGGCGTGGTAGAGCTCCTCCACCCCCGCCTGGCGCAGCGCCTTGGCCGCCGGCTCCAGCGTCTTGTCGGTGCAGTCCAGGCCGTTCTGCCGGAAGGCGCGGACGATGGCGGTGCGCCCCTCCTCGCGCGCGCGCGCCTTCTCCTCGGCGAGCGCGTAGCGGCGGATGCGCGCCTGCGCCTTGCCGGACTTCACGAACTTCATCCAGCCCGGGTTCGGCTTGCCGCCCTTGGCCGTGATGATCTCCACCTGGTCGCCGTTCTCGAGCTTGTGGTCGAGCTTGACGATGCGCCCGTTCACCTTCGCGCCGACGCAGGTGTCGCCCACCTGGGAGTGGACGTGGTAGGCGAAATCCACCGGGGTGGCGCCCTGGGGCAGCTCGATCAGGTCGCCCTTGGGCGTGAAGCAGAAGACGAGGTCGCGGTGGAGCTCGAGCTTCGTCGCCTCCATCGCGTCCTGGGCTTCGGGCTCGGTCTCCAGGATGTCGATCAGCGCGCGCACCCAGGGGTAGCTCTTGGCGCTCGCCGCCGCCTCGGGGCCCTGCTTGTACACCCAGTGCGCGGCCACGCCGTATTCGGCGACGCGGTGCATCTCGCGCGTGCGGATCTGCACCTCGATCTTCGCCTCGGCCCGCTTGCCCGGCAGCAGCACGCCGGTGTGCAGCGACTGGTAGCCGTTGGTCTTGGGGGTGGAGATGTAGTCCTTGAAGCGGCCGGCGATCACCTTGAAGGCGTCGTGGATGGCGCCGAGGGCGAGGTAGCAGTGCGCGCGCTCGGGCACGATGATGCGGAAGGCCATGACGTCCGAGAGGCCCTCGAAGGTCACGTTCTTCGCCTGCATCTTGCGCCAGATGGAGTAGGGCGACTTCTCGCGGCCCTGCACCTCCTCCACCGGCACCTGGTGGCGGGCCAGCACCTCGCGCAGCTCCTGCTCGATCTCGGCGATCATGTCGCCCGAGCGGCCGCGCAGCCAGGTCAGGCGCTGGGCGATGGAGGCCCAGGCGTCGGGGTTCAGCTCGCGGAAGGCGAGGGTTTCCAGCTCGGTCTTGAGCTGCTCCATGCCGATGCGCTCGGCCAGCGGGGCGTAGATCTCGAGCGTCTCGCGCGCGGTGCGCGCCCGCTTTTCGGGCTTGGCCACGAAGGCGAGGGTGCGCATGTTGTGCAGCCGGTCCGCGAGCTTGACCAGCAGCACGCGCAGATCCTCGCTGAGCGCGAGCAGCAGCTTGCGCAGGTTCTCGGCCTGCTTGGTGCGCTCGCTCTGCACCTCGATGCGCGAGAGCTTGGTCACGCCGTCCACCAGGCGCGCGATCTCGGGGCCGAAGCGCTGCTCGATCTCGGCCAGGCCGTGCGGCGTGTCCTCCACCACGTCGTGCAGCAGGGCGGTGGCGAGGGTCGCGCTGTCGAGGTGCAGCCCGGCCAGGATCTCGGCCACCGCGACGGGATGGATGATGTAGGGCTCGCCGTTCTGGCGCGCCTGCTGGGCGTGCGCCTCGGCGGCGAAGCGCCCGGCGCGCAGCAGCAGGTCGGAATCGAGGCGGGGATCGGCCGCGGCGGTGCGCGCGGCGAAGGCGATCACGGCCTCGAGGCCGGGGGGGGAGGCGGTGGCGGCCACCCCCTCGGGCGCGCGCGCCACCGTCGGGCCGGGCGGGGTGGCGCGCTCGCTCATCGGGAGGTTACTGACCGCCGCCAAGCTCGGCGGCGAGATGGGCCTCGAGATCCTCGGAGCCGAATTCCTCGGCGCCGGCATCGGCCGGCAGCTCCTCGCTTCCATCCCTCACGCCGAAGATGTTCTCG
>JBKBSR010000191.1:0-6230 GCA_046291055.1 Roseococcus sp. | reverse complement strand
ACAAGGGCATGCCAGCGTCCGCGTCCGCCATCCCGCCGCCGTGGCGGGCAGCATACGCCTGAGCGCTGCGCCAGGGTGAGAGGGTCGCCGATCCCGAGCGGATGGCCCTGCGCGGCGCGGGGGACGGAGCGCCGACGCAACCCGGCGGCGCCGCCGATGCGCCCACGCAACCGGGCCGGGCGATCAGGCGGACTGCCGCGCCGCCGCTGTCAGCGCAGCCACCAGCCCGCCTGCGTCACCAGCAGCCAGAGCATCGCGATGCTCGCCGCGCCATAGGCCAGCAGCACCAGCGAGCCGAGCTTCAGGAAATCCGCGAAGCGGTAGTTCCCGGGCGACATCACCATCAGATGCGTCTGGTAGCCGTAGGGAACGAGGAAGGAGGCGGAGGCGCCGAAGGCCACCATCAGCGCCGCGGCCTCGCCCGGCAGCCCGGTCAGCGCGGCGATCTGCAGCGCGATGGGCAGCGCCGTCACCGCGGCCGCCACGTTGGAAAGCAGCTCCGTCAGCAGCCAGGCCAGCACGAAGATCAGCAGCAGGGCGGAGAGCGTGCCGCTCACCCCGAACAGGTTCACCGCCCCGGCGGCGAGCGCCCCGTCGAAGCCCGCGCGCGTGACCAGAGCGGCGAGGGTCAGCGAGCCCCACAGCGCCATCATCAGGTCGAACGGGAACAGGGCGCGGAAATCCCGTGCGTCCAGCAGCCCGAAGGCGAGGCTCGCGCCCACCAGCAGCAGCGTCAGCAGCGCGAAGCCCAGCAGGTCGAAGACGGCGAAGACGACGAAGAGCCCGAACAGGACGGTGGCGAGCGCCGCCTCGCGCCGCGAGAGCGCCGTGGTGGGCGTGCCCTCGCGCGCGATCAGGTGGAAGTTCGCGCGCACCTCCGGATGGGCGAAGAAATCGCTGCCGCCGGCGACCGCCAGCAGATCCCCCGCCTTGAGCTCCACCTCGCCGAGCTTGCCGGAGAGCCGCTCGTCGCCGCGGCGGATGGCGAAGACGGAGGCGCTGAAGGTCGCGCGGAAATTGCTCGATTTCAGCGTGTGGCCGACGAGGCTGGAGCTCTGCGCCACCACCGCGTGGTGCACCTGCAGCCCGGAGCGCTGGCGCACCTCCTCCATCACCTCGAGGCCCGGAAAGGCCATCAGCTCGTCGATGAAGCGCAGATCGCCCACGAAGATCAGAACATCGCCCTCGCGCAGCACCTCGTCCGGCCGCACGGGCGAGACGAGCACGTCGCCGCGGACCAGCTCGGCCACGTAGAAGTGCCCGAGGCTGCGCAGATGGTTCTCCGCAAGCGACTTGCCGATCAGGGGCGAGCCGGGCTGCACCCGGCCCTCGACGTGGAACAGCTCCGGCACCGGCGAGGCCGCGACGCCTCCCGGCGCGCGCATCAGCGCCGGCGCCGCCGCCAGCAGCAGCAGATAGACCGCGAGCGCGGTCACGAGGCCGGGCACGAAGAAGTCGGCGAAGCCGATCTCCACCCCCAGGCGCGCCGCCTGGCCCACGGTGATCAGGTTCGCCGAGGTGCCGAAATGCGTCACCATCCCTCCCGCCAGCGCGGCGTAGGAGAGGGGCAGCAGAAGCTGCCGCGGCTCGATGCGCGGGTTGCGCGCCGCGGGGCCCATCAGCGCACCCACCACCGCCGTGTTGGGCATCACAGCCGAGGCGAGCACCGCCACGCCCAGGAAGCGGCGGCGGATCGCGCCGGGCGGCTCCGGCTTGCGGCTGAACAGCAGCTTGCGCAGCCAGGTGAGGCGGCCCAGCACGCTCGAGAACACCACGAGGCAGAGCACCGCGATCAGCGAGGGCTCGCCCAGGAACTCCAGCACCTCGCGCGCGGGCAGGCGCTCCAGCAGCAGCACCGCCAGGATGAAGGCGAAGAAGGCCGCGGCCATGGGCACGCGGCCGCTGATGAGCGCCGCGAGCAGCGCCGCAGAGAGGAGGATGTCGAGGGCGAGCCCCATCGCCGCGCGGCCGCGCGCTCAGCCGCCCGCCTGCCGCCGCTCGACCAGCGCCAGAACCTGCTGCGCCAGCGCCTCGGCGGGGGGGCCGTCGCCGTCGAGCACCAGCTCCGCCGCCTCGGGCGGCTCGTAGGGGCTGCTCACGCCGGTGAAGTTCGCGATCTCGCCCCGCTTCGCCTTGGCATAGAGGCCCTTCACGTCGCGCTGCATGCACACCTCGATGGGCGTGTCCACGAAGATCTCCACGAACTCGCCGTCGCCCAGCATCTCGCGCACCATCTGCCGCTCGGCGCGGAAGGGGGAGATGAAGGAGGCGAGGACGATCAGCCCCGCATCCACCATCAGCTTCGCCACCTCGCCCACGCGGCGGATGTTCTCCACGCGGTCCTGGTCGGTGAAGCCGAGGTCGCGGTTCAGCCCGTGGCGCAGGTTGTCGCCGTCCAGCGAGTAGGTGTGGCGTCCTGCCTGGTGCAGCGCCTGCTCCACCAGCTTCGCCACCGTGGACTTGCCCGAGCCCGAGAGCCCCGTGAACCACAGCACCATGGGCTTCTGGCCGAGCGAGGCGGCGCGCGCCGCCTTGTCCACCAGGAAGTGCTCGTGGTGCACGTTGGTGGCCCGGCGCAGCGGGAAGCTGATCATCCCGCAGCCGGCGGTGCGGTTGGTGAAGCGATCCACCAGGATGAAGGCGCCGGTGAGCCGGTTCTGCGCGTAGGGGTCCATCGCCACGCGCTGGGCGGTGGCGAGGTTGCACAGCCCGATCTCGTTCAGCGCGAGCCGCGTGGCCGACTGGTGGTCGAGCGTGGAGACGTCCACCCGGTGCTTGATCGCGGTGACCGAGGCGGTGGTCCATACATTGCCGATGCGCATCATGTACTGCCGGCCGGGCAGCATCGGCTCCTCGTCCATCCACAGCAGATGCGCGGCGAACTGGTCCGCCACCGCCGGACGGTCCGAGACGGGGGCCAGCACGTCGCCGCGCGCCACGTCCACCTCGTCGGCCAGGCAGATGGTCACCGCCTCGCCCGCCACGGCGCGCTCCTGGTCGCCGTCGGGGCCGAGAATCCGCGCGACATGGCTGGTGACGCCCGAGGCGGCGACCACGACGCTCTCGCCCAGCGCCACCGCGCCGCTCGCCACCGTGCCGGAGAAGCCGCGGAAATCCTGGTTGGGGCGGTTCACCCACTGCACCGGGAAGCGGAAGGGGATCTTGGTCAGCTCCTCCTCCACCTCCACGGTCTCGAGGTGCTCGAGCAGCGTGGGCCCGCGATACCAGGGCGTGTTGCCCGAGCGCTGCGTCACGTTGTCACCGAAGCGGCCGGAGGTGGGGATGGGCATCATGCTGTGGAAGCCGAGGCCCGCGGCGAAGGTCGCGTACTCGCCCACGATGCGGTCGAACACCTGCTGGTCGAAGTGCACCAGGTCGATCTTGTTCACCGCGAGCACGACATGCCGGATGCCCAGCAGCGAGCAGATGTAGCTGTGCCGGCGCGTCTGCGTCAGCAGCCCCTTGCGCGCGTCCACCAGGATGATCGCGAGCTCGGAGTTGGAGGCGCCGGTGGCCATGTTGCGCGTGTACTGCTCGTGCCCCGGGCAGTCGGCCACGATGAAGCTGCGCCTGGGCGTGGTGAAGAAGCGGTAGGCGACGTCGATGGTGATGCCCTGCTGGCGCTCGGCCTCCAGCCCGTCCACCAGCAGGGCGAGGTCCACCTCCTCGCCCACCGTGCCGTGCTTGCGGCTGTCGCGCGCGATGGCGGCGAGCGTGTCCTCCATGATCATCTGGCTGTCGTAGAGGAGCCGGCCGATGAGGGTGGACTTGCCGTCGTCCACCGAGCCGCAGGTCAGCACGCGCAGCAGCCCGCGCGACATGGTGGCGCCGTCCATCAGAAATACCCCTCGCGCTTCTTGCGTTCCATCGAGGCTTCCTGGTCGTTGTCGATCAGGCGCCCGTGGCGCTCGGAGACGCGCGAGGCGCGCAGCTCCTCCAGCACCTCCGCCAGGGTCTGCGCCCGGCTCTCGTGCGCGCCCGTCAGCGGCCAGTCGCCCATGGTGCGGAAGCGCACCCACATCATCTCGGGCTGCTCGCCGGGCTCGAGCGGCATGCGGTCGTCGTCGCGCATGATCAGCGCGCCGCCGCGCCGCACGATCGGCCGCTCCGCCGCGAAGTAGAGCGGCACGACCGGGATGTTCTCGGCCGCGATGTAGTCCCACACGTCGAACTCGGTCCAGTTCGAGATGGGAAAGACGCGCATCGTCTCGCCCGGCGCGATGCGCGTGTTGTAGAGGCCCCACAGCTCCGGCCGCTGGCCGCGCGGCTCCCACACATGGCCGGGCGCGCGGTGGCTGAACACGCGCTCCTTCGCGCGGGACTTCTCCTCGTCGCGCCGCGCGCCGCCGAGGGCGGCGTCGAAGCCGTGCGCGTCCAGCGCCTGCTTCAGCGCCTCGGTGCCCATGACGTTCATGTGCACCTGACTGCCGTGCGTCAGCGGGTTGATGCCGCGCGCGAGGCCGTCGGGGTTGGTGTGCACGATCAGCCGCGCGCCGATCTCGGCCGCCCGGCGGTCGCGGAACTCCAGCATGTCGCGGAAGTCCCACCCGGTGGCGATGTGCAGCAGCGGGAAGGGAATCCGCCCCGGCGCGAAGGCCTTCATCGCCAGATGCAGCACCACCGAGCTGTCCTTGCCGATGGAGTAGAGCAGCACCGGGTTGCGGAAACTCGCCGCCGTTTCGCGGATGATGCCGATCGCCTCGGCCTCCAGACGTCGGAGGTGGGGGCTGAGAGCCCCGGTCTTCTGCGGAAGCATCATCTCATCCTCGTCCGCGGCGGCGGGGCCGCGCAACCTCATGTCCCGGAAAGCTTCGCCCGTCGAGCACCCAGGTCAAGTCTCTGTGCATAGAAGCCGCCGGGGTATGACCGCTTCCCGCGGAGCGCGCAAGGCGCGCACGGCGCGCCGGCCTCATGCCAGCGGCCGCCGGCATGCCTGTGTTCGGCACTCCCCCGCCTGCCAACCCGGCCTGGGCGATGCGTCGGGCCGCTCGGCCGGCCCGATCACCCGCAACGCCCCCGCCACCAGGCGACGAAGCGGCCCAGCCCCTCCTCCAGCGGCGTGGTCGGCCGCCAGCCGAAATCCCGCGCCATGGCCGAGACATCGGCCCAGGTGGCGGGAACATCGCCCTTCTGCATCGGCTCCAGCCGCCGGATCGCGGCCACGCCGAGCAGCCGCTCGAGGATCGCGACCATCTCCAGCAGCTCCTCGGGCCGGCTGTTGCCGATGTTGTAGAGGCGCTGTCCGGGCCCCGCGGGCGGGTGGTCGAGCACGGCGAGGATGCCGGCCACCGCGTCGTCCACATAGGTGAAGTCCCGCCGCATGCGCCCTTCGTTGAACAGGCGAATGGGCCGGCCGGCCAGCATCGCCTCGGTGAACAGCCAATAGGCCATGTCGGGCCGGCCCCAGGGGCCATAGACGGTGAAGAAGCGCAGCGCCGTCAGGCGCAGCCCGTAGAGCGCGGCGTAGCTGTGCGCCATCAGCTCGCCCGCCGCCTTGGTGGCGGCGTAGAGCGAGGCGGGGCGATCCACCCGGTCCTCCTCGCGGAAGGCGCCCTCGCGCACGCCGTAGACGGAGCTGGTGGAGGCGTAGACGCAATGGGCGATTCGCCCCTCCGACCGGCGCACCCCCTCGAGGATGGCGAGCTGGCCCGTCACATTGGCGGCCGTGTAGGCGAAGGGCGCCTCGAGCGACCAGCGCACCCCCGCCTGCGCGCCCAGATGCGCCACGCGGTCCACACCCCGCTCGGCGGCGAAGAGCGCGGCCATCCCCTCCTGGTCCGCGAGGTCGAGCCGGTGCAGCGCGAACTGCCCGGGCCTGGCGCGCGCGGTGAGGGCGGCCAGCCGCGCCTCCTTCAACTTCGGGTCGTAATAGGCGTTGAAGTTGTCGAGGCCGACGACGCGCTCGCCGCGCGCCAGCAGGGCCGCGGCGAGATGCGCGCCGATGAAGCCCGCGACCCCGGTGACGAGGACGGCGCCCAAGCCCGCCTCAGCGCCGGCCCACGCCGCGGTAGTCGAGCCCCGCCTCGCGCATGGCGAGCGGATCCCAGGCGTTGCGGCAGTCGAAGATCAGCCGGCCGCGCATGGCGGCCTTGAGCCGCTCGGGCGTGATGGCGCGGAACTCGTTCCACTCCGTCAGCAGCATCACCGCGTCCGCCCCCTCGGCGGCGGCCAGCGCGTTCCCGGCATAGGCGACGGCGGCCGGCAGAAGCGAGCGCGCATTGGGCATGGCC
>JBKBSR010000190.1:0-6231 GCA_046291055.1 Roseococcus sp. | reverse complement strand
CGCCGGGGGCGCGGTGATCGAGACGGAGTTCCCCCCCGAGGACAAGTTCGACCACCTGCCCGAGGCGAGCGCGCCGCAAGGGGTGACGGCCTTCCTCACCATCCAGGAGGGCTGCGACAAGTTCTGCTCCTTCTGCGTCGTGCCCTACACGCGCGGCGCGGAATACTCGCGCCCGGCGGCGGCGGTTCTGGCCGAGGCGCGCCGCCTCGTCGCGCAGGGCGCGCGCGAGATCGCGCTGCTCGGGCAGAACGTGAACGCCTGGCACGGCGAGGGGCCGCAGGGCTGCGCCTGGAACCTCGCGCGGCTGCTCGCGGCGCTGGCCGAGATCCCGGGCCTCGCGCGGCTGCGCTACACCACCTCCCACCCGCGCGACATGGACGCCGATCTCATCGCCGCGCACCGCGACATCCCGGCCCTGATGCCCTTCCTGCACCTGCCCGTGCAGTCGGGCAGCGACCGGGTGCTGGCCGCGATGAACCGCGGCCACAAGGCCGAGGACTACCTGCGCCTCGTGGAGGCGCTGCGGCAGGCGCGGCCGGACATTGCCCTCTCCACCGACATCATCGCCGGCCATCCGGGCGAAACGGAGGCCGACCACGCGGCCACGCTGCGGCTGATCGAGCGCGTGGGCTTCGCCCAGGCCTTCAGCTTCAAGTATTCGCCGCGGCCCGGCACCCCGGCCGCCGCCGCCCCGGGCCAGGTCGAGGAAGCGGTGAAGGACCGCCGGCTGGCCGAAATCCAGGCGCTGCTGCGCGCGCAGCAGGCCGCCTTCAACGCCTCCAAGGCCGGGCAGGAGGTCGAGGTGCTGTTCACCGGCCCCGGCCGGCACCCGGGCCAGCTCGCCGGGCGCAGCCCCTGGCTCCAGCCGGTCCATGCCGTCGCGCCCGCAGGGCTGATCGGCGCCGTCCGGAGGGTGCGGATCGTGGCCGCCCACCCCAACTCCCTCGCCGGAGAACTCATCCACCCGCCCGACCAGGAGAAACACGCCGCTTGAGCACCGCCCTCGCGCTCCGCGCCCGCGCCGCCGGCCCCTCCGGGCCGCCCTCCTCCGAATCCCGCAGCGTGACGCTGCAGTTCGAGGACAATGCGCTGCTGCCGCTGCTCTGTGGCGAGCACGACAAGCACCTGGCGCGGATCGAGGGGCGATTGGGCGTGCGGCTGGCCTGCCGGGGCAACCGCCTTACCATCTCCGGCGCGGCGGCCCGCACCGAGATGGCCGAGCAGGTGCTGCGCGGCCTGTGGCGCAGCCTGGAGCGCGGCGGCGCGATCAGCGGCGCGGAGGTGGAGGCCGCCATCCGCATGGCCGAGGGCGAGGCCGAGGCCGACCCGCGCCTGCCGCTGCAGGACATTCCGCAGATCCGCACGCGGCGCGGCGCCATCGCCCCCCGCACCCCCGCGCAGGCCGCCTACATGGAGGCGCTGGCGCGGCACGAGATGGTGTTCGGCATCGGCCCCGCCGGCACGGGCAAGACCTACCTCGCCGTGGCGCAGGGCGTGGCGCTGCTGCTGGCGCAGCGGGTGGACCGCATCGTGCTCTCCCGCCCTGCCGTGGAAGCGGGCGAACGGCTCGGCTTCCTGCCCGGCGACATGAAGGAGAAGGTGGACCCCTATCTCCGCCCCCTCTACGACGCGCTGCACGACATGCTGCCGGCCGAGCAGGTGGCCCGGCGCATCGCCGCCGGCGAGATCGAGATCGCCCCGCTCGCCTTCATGCGCGGCCGCACCCTCGCCCATTGTTTCGCCATCCTCGACGAGGCGCAGAACACCACCCCCGCGCAGATGAAGATGTTCCTCACGCGCATGGGCGAGGGCACGCGCATGGCCATCACCGGCGATCCCTCGCAGGTGGATCTGCCGGCGGGGGTGACATCGGGGCTGGTGGAGGCCATGTCGGTGCTGCGCGGCGTTCAGGGCATCGGCTTCACGCAGTTCGACGAGCGCGACGTCGTGCGCCATCCGCTCGTGGGCCGCATCGTCGCGGCCTATGGCGCGGCGGAGCAGCCCCGGGGGGCGCCGGCGCGCCGCGCGGCCGGAAGGGAGAGTGATGGCTTCCGCACCTAGCGCGTCGCCGGGCGGTGGGATCGTCGCCGCGGGCCCCGTGGTCGAGGTGGTGTTCGGCGCGCCGGGCTGGCGCGCCGCCCTGCCGCGGGTGGAGAGGCTGGCGCGCCGCTGCGTGGCCGCGGCCCTCGCCGACCAGGGGGCCACCGGCCACGTCACGCTGCTGCTGACCGACGACGCCGAGATCCGCCGCCTCAACGCCGGCTTCCGCGGCAGGGAGAAGGCGACGAACGTGCTCTCCTTCCCCGCCCCCTATGGCGCGCTCACGCTCGGCGACCTCGCCGTCTCCCTCGGCGTGTTGCGGCGCGAGGCGGCGGCGGAGGGGCGGCCCATCGCCGCGCATTTCGCCCATCTCGTCGTGCACGGCACGCTGCATCTGCTCGGCCACGATCACCTGGGCGCGGGCGAGGCGGCGGCGATGGAGCGGGCGGAGGCGCGCATCCTGCGCCGGCTCGGCCTGCCCAATCCCTGGCGCGCGCGCTGGCGCATGGCGGCCTGAGCATGCCCTCGGAGGGTTCCCAAGCCAGGCCGGAGCTGATCCGGCGCCTGCGCGGCCTGTTCGGCAAGCGCTCGGAGAGCCTGCGCGACCGCGTGGAGGAGATGATCGAGGCCGCCGACGCCGCCTCCCAGCCCGAGGCGCGCACGCTCGACCGCCACGAGCGCGCGCTGCTCGCCAATGTGCTCAAGCTGCGCGGGGCCACGGCCTATGACGTGATGGTGCCGCGCGCGGACATCATCGCCCTGCCGGTGGACCTCAGCTTTTCCCAGGCCATGGCGGCGATCCAGCGCGAGGGGCACAGCCGCTATCCGGTCTATCAGGGCCAGCTCGACGAGGTGCTGGGCATGGTCCACATCAAGGACATCATCGCCGCCCTCGGCCGGGAGGGGGAGTTCTCGCTGCGCGCGGTGCTGCGCAAGCCGCTCTTCGTCGTGCCCTCCGTGCCCGTGCTCGACCTGCTGCTGCGCATGCGGCAGGAGCGCGTGCACATGGCGCTGGTGGTGGACGAGTATGGCGGCATAGACGGGCTCGTCACCATCGAGGATCTGGTCGAGACCATCGTGGGCGACATCGCCGACGAGCACGACGAGGAGGGTGCGCCGCAGATCCTCGAACGCGGCGAGGGCGTGTGGGAGCTGGACGCCCGCACCCCCATCCCGGATTTCGAGGCGCGCGTCGGCGCCGTGCTGACCGAGGAGGAGCGCGGGGCGGACATCGACACGGTGGGGGGCCTCGTCTTCACCCTCGCCGGCCGGGTGCCGGCGCGCGGCGAGATCATCGCCCACCCCTCGGGCCTCGAGTTCCGCGTGCTGGACGCCGATGCGCGGCGCATCCGCCGGCTGCGCGCGCGCCTGCCCCAGGCGGGGCAGCGCAGCGCGGCGGAATAGAGGGCGCGTTTACCGCTTCTGAACCTGCGGTCGAGACAGTCCGGGACGGCCTCCTGGAGCGAGCGAGCCATGCACGCAGTGCAACCCCGCAGGGCACGATGATGGACGGCTTCCTTTTCGAGCCGACGGCGGAGGCGCGCGCGCACGGCATGGAGGCGCTGCTCGATCTCGCCGGCATCGGCGCCTGGCGCGTCGATCTCCCGGAGGGCGTCGTCTCCTGGTCGGCGATCACCCGTCGGCTGCACGAAGTCGACGACGGGTTCGTCCCCACGCTCGAGACGGCCATCGCCTTCTATCCCGAACCCGGCCGCGCCCGGCTCATCGCAGCGCTCGAGGAGTCCATGCGCACCGGCGCGCCCTGGGATCTCGACCTTCCCTTCGTCACCGCGCGCGACCGCCTGCGTACGCTGCGCGTGCGTGGACGCGCCGTGTCCGGGCGCAAGGGGCCCACGACCCTCTACGGCATCGTGGAGGACATCACCGAGCGTGCGAGCCGCGCCGAGGAGCACGCGCGGCTGGCCCTCGTCGTGCGCCAGATGGTCTCGCCCGTGGTCATCACGGACGCCGCCGGCCGCACCGAATGGGTGAACGAGGCCTTCGAGCGCACCACCGGCTACAGCCTCGCGGAAATGAGGGGGCGGAGACCAGGCGAGGTGCTGCAGGGCCCCGGCACCGATCCTCAGGTCGTCGCGGCCATGCGCGAGGGCCTTCGCTCGGGCAAGGGCTTCTCCGTCACCGTGCTGAACTACGCCAAGGATGCTCGTCCTTACTGGCTCGACATCGCCGCCAGCCCCATCCATGGCAAGGACGGCCGGGTCACAGGCTTCATCGCAGTCGAAACGGACGTGACGGCGCGCCGCAAGGCGGAGATCGCGGCGCACGCGGAGTTGATGCGCCGCAAGCAGGCGGAAACGCTGCTGCGAGAGATCATCGAGGCGCTGCCCTCCGCCCTCCACGTCTGCGACACCGAGGAGCACGTCATCCTCTGGAACAGGGCCTATGAAGAGATGTTCCCGGCCTTGAAACGGGTGCTGCGGGAAGGGACGACCCTGGAGGGGCTGCTGCGGGCCGGGGTGCGGAGCGGCGCCTATGGCGGCGAAGTCGGCCCGCACACCCCGGCGCCGGAGCAGGAACGCTGGATAGCGACGCTCCTCAAGACTCTGCGCCAGGCCGCGCCGGACAGTCCGAGCCGCGAGATCACCCTGCCCGGCGGCCGCTGGGCGCAGGCGCGGGAGCGGCGCGCGCCCTCGGGGCATCTCGTCTGCCTGCGCACCGACATCACCCGCCTCAAGCAGGCCGAGGCGGAGGCGCGCCGCCTCGCCGAGCAGGACGAGGTCACCGGCCTGTGCAACCGCCGCACCTTCCTGCAGCGGCTGGAAGCGGCGCTCTCGGGCCGGCGCGCCGCCGACGCGGCCGCAGGCTGCCTCGTGCTGTTCGACCTCGACCACTTCAAGGCGATCAACGACACGCTGGGCCACCCCTTCGCCGACCGGCTGCTGCAGGAGATCGCCGACCGGCTGCGCCGAACCACCCGCGGGGGCGATGTGCTGGCGCGCATCGGCGGCGACGAGTTCGCCATGCTGCTGCCCGGCGTAGCCAAGGCGGAGAGCGCGATGCGAATGCTCGAGCGCATCCACGGCGGCCTTCAGGCCCCGTTCATGCAAGGCGCGCAGCGCACCACGCCCTCCATCTCCATGGGCGCGGCCTTCTTCCCCGAGGACGGCGCGACGGCGGACGCGCTGATCCAGGCGGCCGACACCGCCCTCTACGCCGCCAAGCGCGAGGGGCGCGGCCGCATCGCGCTCTTCGACGCCGCGCTGGCGCAGCGCATCGCGCAGCGCGCGGCGCTGGCCGAACGCCTGCGCGAGGCGCTGGCCGAGGGGCGCATCGAGGTGGCGCTGCAGCCCAAGGTCTCCTGCGCCGACGGCGCCGTGATGGGCTTCGAGGCGCTGGCCCGCTGGCAGGAACGCGGCTCGGCCATCCCGCCCGCAGAGTTCGTCGCGGTCGCGGAGGAACGCGGCCTCGCGCTCGCGCTCGGCTGGCGCGTGCTCGAGCGCGCGCTGGACGCGCTGCGGGACCTGCTCGCGGCCGGGCTCGAGCCAGGGCATGTCGCGGTGAACGTGGCCACCGCGCAGCTCCTCGCCGAGGATGCGGCCGAGCGCATCCTCGCCGCCCTGGCCGCGCGCGGCCTGCCGCCGCGCCGCCTCGCCATCGAGGTGACGGAGAACGTGCTGCTCGATCGCAACGCCGAACGGATCGGCCAGGTGCTGCGGCGCCTGGCGCAGGCCGGGCTCGGCATCGCGCTCGACGATTTCGGCACGGGCTACGCCTCGCTGCGGCATCTGCGCCGCTTCCCGCTGCGCTGCCTGAAGATTGACCGCTCCTTCGTGGCCGAGATGGACGGCGCGCCGGGGGCGGGCATGATCGCGCGCACCATCATCGCCCTGGCGCGCGGCCTCGGCCTCGACACCATCGCCGAGGGCGTGGAGACCGATGCCCAGCGCGCCGCGCTCCGCGCGGCGGGCTGCACCGGGCTGCAGGGCTTTCTCATCGCCCGCCCCATGGCGCCCGCCGAGGCGGCGCGCTGGCTCGGCCTGCGCAGCGCGGGGTGAGCCGGCCCTAGCCGCCCGGATACTGCTCGGCGAGAAGCTGCTCCTTCGCGAGCGTGACGAGGTTCAGCAGCGCGGCCGCGAGCTGCAGCCGCCCCTCATGCTCGTCGGCGGGGTCGAGCGGGATGGAGTCCGCCAGCCGCCGCATCTGCCCCGCGAAGCCGTCCAGCATCAGGGC
>JBKBSR010000189.1:0-6253 GCA_046291055.1 Roseococcus sp. | reverse complement strand
CTGCACCAGGAAGCGCGCGCGCTCGGCCACCGCCTCGGCGCCGGCGCCGGAGGGCACGAGGCGGTCGGCGCGGATCGCGTCGCGCCGGGCGATCTCCTCCTGCGCGGCGAGGCTCGCGATGCGCGCGCGCTGCGCCTCGATCTCGCTGGGGCGGGCGGCGTTGCGCAGCCGCTCCAGCGCGGCCTGCTGCTCGCGCAGCGCCGCCTCGGCCTGGGCCAGCGCCGCATCCTTCTGCGGCGCGTCCGCGAACTCGGCGAGAAGCTGGCCCGCCGCCACCTCGTCCCCCTCCTGCACATGGAGCTGCGCGAGGCGATCGATGTTCATCCCCCCCGGCGCGGCGAGGCGGCGGATGCGCGAGGCCGGCTCCACCCGCCCCAGCGCGCCCACGCCCATGGGGACGGAGGGCGCGGCGGCGACGGGGGCGGGCGGGGGCGGGGCGGGGCGCAGCGCCACCCAGCCGCCCGCACCGGCCAGCGCGGCGAGGCCGGCCAGCAGCCAGAGCCGGCGTCTCATGCGCGCGGCTCCGCCAGGGTGGCCAGCGCGGCGCGCAGCGCGGCCATCTCCTCCGCCTCGGGCGCATACAGGCCGAAGACCTGGGCCATGAACAGCCCGTCCCCGGCCGCCATCACGGCCAGGGCATGGCCGGGCGGCAGCGCATCCGCCCGCAGCCGCTCGCGGATGCGGCGGAACACGGCGCGGATGGGGTCGAGCAGCGCGGGGTCGTGGTGGAAGGCGGCGAGGAAGACGGCGGCGGCGCGCTGGTGGTTCTCGCAGGCCGCCTCCGGGTGGTCGAAGATCCAGGCCAGCACGGCGCGGGTGGCGCGGGCGGGGTGCGGCGGCTCGGCCTCCAGCACCGCCAGGAACTCGGCCTCCACATGGTCGGCCAGGCGGTTGAGCAGCCCGGCCAGCAGCGCCTCCTTGGAAGCGAAGTGGTAGAGCAGCCCGCCCTTGGAGACGCCGGCCTCGCGCGCCGCGGCCTCCAGCGTCAGGGCGGGCACGCCGCGCGCCTGAACGATGCGCTCGGCGGCGTCGAGGATTCGGGTGCGCGCATCGCCGGCCTCGGGGGGGCGGGGGCGCGGTTCGGCGGGGGGGCTCGCTCCGTCGGGCATGGCGCTCAACTGGACCGTCCGGACGGTTTGTCAACCGTCCAGCCGGTGCAGTCAGCCTGCGGAGGCGAGCAGCCGGTCGAGCAGCGCCTCCACCTCCGCCTCGTCCTCCCAGGCGAGGCTCACGCTCACCACCCGCACGCGGTCGCGGAAGGCGGGGGGGATGCGCACCCAGTCCTTGCGGGTGGTGACGGGGATGGCGGCGAGGCGCTCGGCGCGCTCGAGGATGTCGCGCAGATCGCCCTCGTCGAAGGGGTAGTGGTCGGCGAAAGCCTCGGTGCCGACCAGCACCGCCCCGCCCTGGCGGAGCGTGGCGAAGAACTTGCGCGGGTTGGCGATGCCGCAGAAGGCGAGCACGTTTTCGCCGGCCAGTTCGGCCATCTCCGGGCCCGGCGTCAAGTCGCAGCGCAGCACGGGCAGATCGGGCGGGAGCGCGGCGAGGGCGCCCGTCTCGTCGGGGCCGATCAGCACGGCCGCGCCGCAGCGGGCGGCGGCGGCGGCCACGCTCTCGCGCAACGGCCCGGCCGGGATCACGCGCCCGTTGCCGAAGCCGTAGTTGCCGTCGATGGTGAGCAGCGACAGCGTTTTTTCCAGCGTGGGGTTCTGCAGCCCGTCATCCATCACGATGGCGCCCGCCCCGGCGGCCACCGCCAGCCGCGCCCCGGCCGCGCGGTCGGCGCTGACCCAGGTGGGGGATTGCGCGGCGAGCAGCAGCGCCTCGTCGCCCACCGCCTCGCTGTCGTGCCGGGCGGGATTCACCTGCACGGGCCCCTTCACGCTGCCGCCATAGCCGCGCAGCAGGAAATGCGGCGCGCGGCCGCGCGCGGCGAGGCGCTGGCCGAGGTCGAGCGCCAGGGTGGTCTTGCCCGCGCCGCCGGCCGTCGCGCCGCCGCAGCACAGCACGGGCACCGGGGCGCGCCAGCCGGCGCGCGCCATGCGGCGCGCCGTCGCGCCCGCGTAGATGGCCGCGATGGGGGAGAGAAGCCGGGGCCATACCCCCCCCTCGCGGCCCCAGAAATCGGGGGCTCGCATACCGATGTTCGGCGTTCCTTCCTTACCCTGCGGCCGTCTCGTCCGGCCTCTCCCGCAGGCGCCCGCCTCCCGCCAGAGGCTCGCCGCCGGACTGGCCGAGCAGGGCGAGCACGCCTTCGGCCAAGCGTCCGGGCAGCTCCCCCGCGGGGACGACCGCCTGCGCCGCCGCCGCCGCCATGGCGGCCGCCGGCCCCGGGTTCGTTAGCACATCCGCAACGGCCGCCGCCAGCGCGGCGGCATCCGCCGCCACCCGCCGCGCCCCGCCCGCGCCTTCCAGCAGCGCCGTGGCCTCGGCGAAGTTCTCCATGTGCGGGCCGAGCAGGATGGGGCAGCCGAGCCGCGCCGGCTCCAGCGGGTTCTGCCCGCCATGCGGCACCAGGCTGCCGCCCACCAGCGCCACGCTGGCGAGGCGGTAGAACAGCCGGAGCGCACCAATCGGGTGGGCGGTGTACACCTACCCCGGACGGGGCGGCGCACCCTGGTTACTCCCCGCCGCCCCGGGCGCGAGCGCGGCGAGCTCCGCCCCGCGCTCGGGATGGCGGGGGGCGAGGATCACCAGCAGCGCCGGGTGGCGCGGGCGCAGCAGGGCGGCGGCCTGCAGCACCAGCGCCTCCTCGCCCGGATGGGTGGAGGCGGCGAGCCAGACCGGTCGCCCGGCCAGGGCCGCGCGCAGCGCCTCCAGCGCCGCGGGCTCCGCCGGCAGGGGCGCGGCGGCGAGCTTGAGATCCCCCGGCGCGGCGAGGCGCGCTGCCCCCAGGGCCGCGAAGCGCGCCGCATCCTCGGCGGAGCGCGGCGCCACCAGGCTGAAGGCGCCGAGCAGCCGCCGCGCGGCCCCGGGCGCGAGGCGTCGCCAGCGCGCGGCCGAGCGCGCGGAGATCCGCCCGTTCACCAGCACGAGCGGGATGCCGCGCGCGGCGCAGGCGGCCAGGGTGTTGGGCCACAGCTCGCTGTCGATGCGCAGGGCCGCGTCCGGCCGCCAGCCATCGAGGAAGCGCGCCACCCAGGCGGGCACGTCGAGCGGCGCGTAGCGATGCAGCACGCGCCCGCGCAGCGCCTCGGGCAGCCAGCGCGGAAGCTGCGCGGCGGAGGTGGTGGTGCCGGTGGTGACGAGGAAGCGCAGCGCCGGCGCGCGCGCCGCCAGCGCCTCCATGAGCGGCAGCAGGGCGCGCGCCTCGCCCACGCTCGCCGCGTGCAGCCAGAGCAGCGGCCCGGCGGGGCGGGCCGCGCCATGGCCCTCGCGCTCGAGCAGGCGCGCGGCCTCCTCCTTTCCGCGCGCGGCGCGGCGCCGCAGGTGCAGCCGCAGCAGCGGCGCGGCCAGGGTGGCCAGCAGGCGCCAGGCGGCGAGCATCGCCGATCAGTCGCGCCGGGACCGGCCGAGCCGCGCATCGGCCGCGTCGCAGGCCGCATCCAGCGCGACGGCGATACCCGGCAGCGCCGCCTCTCCGCCGCCCGGCGCCACGCGGATGGCCGGGCCGATCACCAGCGCGGCGCGGCCGAAGGGCAACGGCAGCTCCATCCGGTCCCAGGTGGAGAGGCCGAAGGCGGGGCGCATCCGCGCGCCGACGGGAAAGACCGGCGCGCCGGAGAGCGCCGCCAGCTCGCCCACTCCCGGCGCGGGCTTGCGGCGCGGGCCGCGCGGGCCGTCAGGGGTGATCGCGACCACCTCGCCCGCCTCCAGCAGCCGCGCGAGCTGGACAAGCCCCGCCCCCCCATGGCGCGAGGAGGAGCCGATGGCGAGCTTCAGGCCGAAGCGCCCCACGATGCGCCCGATCAGCGCCCCGTCGCGGCTGGAGGAGACGAGCACATGCGCGCTCTCCGCCAGGCCGCGGCGGCGCACCTCCAGCATCAGCCAGGGCATGAGCGGCAGCGTCTCGTGCCAGAAGGCGAGGATGGCGCGGCCCTCGGCGCGGTAGAGCGCCGCCGCCTCCTCGTAGCCGATCAGCTCCCAGCGCGCGGTGCGATAGACGAAGGCGAGATAGGCCCCGAGCAGCCGGGTGGCCGCACCGAGCACGGCCGGACGCCGGATCAGCCGTCGGAGCATGGGCGGGGGGCGGGCATGGCGGGCGGTCGCTCGCATGCCGCCGCCCCGGCGGCAAGGGGGGTGGCGCTCAGCCGAGCACGGGGACGAGCTGGCTGCGGAAGGTCTCGGCGCAGGCGGGCCAGGAGAAGCGCTCGGCCTGGGCGCGGGCGCGGGCGCGCGGCACCTCCAGCGCAGCGAGACAGGCGCGGCGCAGATCCTCGTCCAGCACCCCGCCCGGGCCCACCACATCCTTCGGCCCCATCACCGGATAGGCGGCCACAGGCGTGCCGCAGGCCATGGCCTCCAGCAGCACCAGGCCGAAGGTGTCGGTGCGCGAGGGGAAGACGAAGACATCCGCGCCGCGATAGGCGTCGGCCAGCGCCGCGCCGTGCCGCCAGCCGGCGAAATGCACGGAAGGGTGGGCGAGCTGCAGCGCCGCGCGCTGCGGCCCGTCCCCCACCACCACCTTGGAGCCGGGCAGATCCAGCGCCAGGAAGGCGCCGATGTTCTTCTCCACCGCCACCCGCCCGGCATAGAGGAACACGGGCCGCGGCAGCCCGGCCCAGGCGTCGCGCGGGCCCTGATCGGTGAACAGGTCGAGGTCCACCCCGCGGCTCCAGGGCAGGATGCGACGGAAGCCGCGGCGCGCCAGCTCCTCGCGCAGGCTGGGCGTGGCGGCGAAGACGCCCTGCCCGGCATTGTGGAAGCGCCGCAGCCAGGCCCAGATCCAGCGCGGCGGGATGCCGGTGCGCGCCGAGACGTATTCGGCGAAGCGGGTGTGGAAGCTGGTGGTGAAGCGCCAGCCCCGCTCGCGGCAGATGGCGCGCGCGGCCAGCCCGAGCGGGCCTTCGGTGGCGATGTGCAGCGCCTCCGGCCGCGCCGCGTCCAGCATGGCCGCGAGCCGCGCGCGCGGCAGCAGGGCGAGGCGGATGTCGGCGTAGCCGGGCATGGGGAAGCTGCGGAATCGGTCGGGGCCGATCACCTCCACCGAGTCGCCCAGGGCCTGCATCTCCTGCATCACCCGCTCCAGCGTGCGGACCACGCCGTTCACCTGCGGCCGCCAGGCGTCCGTGACGATGACGACCTTCATGCGAAGCGGGGCATCAGGCGGGCAGCGCCTCGCGCAGGCGGGCGGGCGCGCGCTGCACCGCGGCCCAGTCGAGCAGCTCGAAGCGGCCGTCATGGTGCTCGAGCAGCGCCGTGCAGCTCTCCACCCAGTCGCCGTCGTTCATGTACATCACGCCGTTCACCATGCGCATCTCGGCGTGGTGGATGTGGCCGCAGATCACGCCGTCATAGCCGCGGCGCTTCGCCTCGCCGGCCAGCGCCGTCTCGAAGCGGTCGATCGCCTTCACCGCCTCCTTCACCTGGCGCTTCAGCCACTGCGAGAGCGACCAGTAGGGCAGGCCCAGGCGCCGCCGCGCGAGGTTGAACCAGCGGTTCAGCACCAGCGCCGTGTCGTAGGCCCAGTCGCCCAGATAGGCGAGGAACTTCGCGTAGCGGATCACGCCGTCGAACTCGTCGCCGTGGATGACGAGGTAGCGCTTCCCGTCCGCCGCCAGGTGCTCGGCCTCGCGCGCCAGCCTCACGCCCTGGATCTCGAGGCCGAGCCAGTCGCGGAACATCTCGTCATGGTTGCCGGGGATGTAGACCACCTCCGTGCCGTTCTGCGCGAGGTCGAGCACGGCGCGGATCACGGCGTCGAACTCCGCGTGCCAGTACCAGGACTTCCTGAGCCGCCAGCCGTCCACAACGTCGCCCACGAGGTAGAGGCGCTCGCAGCGCACGCGCGAGAGGAAGTCGAGCAGCATGTCGGAGCGCGAGCCGCGCGTGCCGAGATGGATGTCGGAGAGAAAGACGCTTCGCACGACCATCGGCGCTTCGCGGGTGGGCATTCCGGCCATCCGTGGGCTGTGGATGAAACGCGCAATGCGAGGGAAATCCTCGCTTCGCACGTGAATCTTGGATGACGCCCGCGCCCCGCGCATGTCTCGTGGCCGACACGGGAACGAAAGAGAATCGCCATCGCCGCGATGCTAAGCGCCGCGTTTCATGTGGATCGTGTTCAACCCGTCGGCCGGCGCCGCGCGGCGCC
>JBKBSR010000188.1:0-6359 GCA_046291055.1 Roseococcus sp. | reverse complement strand
TGGCCACGCAACGCAACGCGGCGCGGCCGCTGCCCGTCGTCCCACAGCGCCACCGACTCCGCCGGCCCCTGCAGCCGCCAATGGCGCAGCGCCTGCCAGGGGGAGGCCAGAGCCGGCTCCTCCCTGCGCGCGGCCTCCACCAAAGCCGCAGCCAGCAGCGCCTCGGCCGGCGCGGCCGGGGGCGGAGCAAGCAGCGCCTCGCCGTGCCGGGCGAGGAAGCCCGTGTCCAGCGCCGCGGCGTGGAGCGCCTCATGCGCCACCAGCCGGCGCAGGAATCGGGCGTTGTTGCCCACCCCATCGATCTCCAGCCCCGCCAGCCCCTCGGCGAGATGGCGCAGCGCCGCCGCCCGGTCTTCGCCCCAGGCGATGATCTTGGCGAGCATGGGATCGTAGAAGGCGCTCACCGCATCGCCCGCCGCCACGCCCGCATCCAGGCGCAGATGCCCGTCCTGCGGCGCGAGGTGGAACTTCCGCAGCCGCCCGGTGGCCGGGCGGAATCCGTTCTCGGGCTCCTCGGCGTAGAGGCGCACCTCCACCGCATGGCCCTGCGGCGCGGGCGGCCAGTGCTCCGGCAACGCCTCGCCCGCGGCGACGCGGATCTGCCACTCCACCAGGTCGAGCCCCGTGATCATCTCCGTCACCGGGTGCTCCACCTGAAGGCGCGTGTTCATCTCGAGGAAATAGGCGTCCTCGCCCTCGACCACGAACTCGACGGTGCCCGCATTCACATAGCCCACGGCGCGCGCGGCGTTCACGGCCGCCTGGTGCAGACGCTCGCGCAGCTCAGGCGAGAGGGCGGGGGCGGGCGCCTCCTCCAGCACCTTCTGGTGGCGGCGCTGAATGGAGCAGTCGCGCGTGTGCAGGTGCAGGATGCGGCCGTGCGCGTCTCCCATCACCTGCACCTCCACATGGCGCGGGCGGGTGAGATACTTCTCGATCAGCACGCGGTCGTCGCCGAAGGCGGCCAGCGCCTCGCGCCGCGCGCCGTGCAGCTCCTCGAGGAAGCGCTCGGGGTCATGGACGGGGCGCATGCCCTTCCCGCCCCCGCCGGCGCTCGCCTTGATCAGCACGGGAAAGCCGATGCGCCCGGCCTCGGCGGCCAGATGCGCGTCGTCCTGCGCCTCGCCGTGATAGCCGGGCACGGTGGGCACGCCGGCCGCGGCCATGAGGCGCTTCGATTCCGCCTTGCTGCCCATGGCGCGGATCGCGTGCGGCGTCGGGCCGATAAAGGCGATGCCCGCATCGAGGCAGGCCTCGGCGAACTCCGCGTTCTCGGAGAGGAAGCCGTAGCCCGGATGGATCGCCTCCGCCCCGCAGCGGCGCGCGACCTCGAGGATCACGTCGCCGCGAAGATAGCTTTCGCGCGCGGGGGCGGGGCCGATGTGGTGCGCCTCCTCCGCGCTGCGCACATGCAGCGCGTCGCGGTCGGCCTCGCTGAACACCGCGACGGGGAGGATGCCCATGCGGCGCGCGGTGCGGGCGATGCGCAGCGCGATCTCGCCGCGATTGGCGATGAGGAGCTTGCGGAACATGCGGCTCACATCCTGAACACGCCGAAGCGTGTGGGCGGGATGGGCGCGTGCAGGGCGGCGCACAGCGCGAGGCCCAGCACGTCGCGCGTCATCGCCGGCGGGATGATGCCGTCATCCCACAGCCGGGCGGTGGCGTAATACGGGTCGCCCTCGCGCTCGTACTTCTCGCGGATGGGAGCCTTGAAGGCCTCCTCCTCCTCCGCGCTCCAGGCCTTGCCGGCGGCTTCGAGATTGTCGCGCCGCAGCGTGGCGAGAACGCTCGCCGCCTGCTCGCCGCCCATCACGCTGATGCGCGCATTGGGCCAAGTGAACAGGAAACGCGGGGAGTAGGCGCGCCCGCACATTCCGTAGTTCCCCGCGCCGAAGCTGCCGCCGATGATGACGGTGAGCTTGGGCACCTGCGCGGTGGCGACCGCGGTGACGAGCTTCGCGCCATCCTTGGCGATCCCGCCCGCCTCGTATTTCCGGCCCACCATGAAGCCCGCGATGTTCTGCAGGAAGAGCAGCGGGATGCCGCGCTGGCAGCACAGTTCGATGAAATGCGCGCCCTTCTGGGCGCTCTCGCTGAACAGGATTCCGTTGTTCGCGATCACGCCCACCGGCATGCCCCAGATGCGCGCGAAGCCGGTGACGAGGGTGGCGCCGTAGCGCGGCTTGAACTCGTCCAGCACGCTGCCGTCCACGATGCGCGCGATCACCTCGCGCACCTCGTAGGGCTCGCGCACGTCGCGGGGGATGAGCCCGTGCAGCTCCGCCGGATCGTGGGCCGGCGGCTCGGGCGGATGCGGCGGCGCGGGCGGGGCGGGCAGGTTCAGCGTGCCCACGATGCGGCGCAGCAGGCCGAGGGCGTGCATGTCGTCGTGCGCGAGGTGATCCGCCACCCCCGACAGGCGCGTGTGCACGTCGCCGCCGCCGAGATCCTCCGCACTCACCACCTCGCCGGTGGCGGCCTTCACCAGCGGCGGGCCGCCCAGGAAGATGGTGCCCTGGTTCTTCACGATCACCGCCTCGTCGCACATGGCGGGCACATAGGCGCCGCCCGCGGTGCAGGAGCCCATGACGGCGGCGATCTGCGGAATGCCCTGCGCGCTCATGTTCGCCTGGTTGAAGAAGATGCGGCCGAAATGCTCGCGATCGGGGAAGATCTCGTCCTGGTTGGGCAGGTTCGCACCGCCGGAATCCACCAGGTAGAGGCAGGGCAGCCGGTTCTGCTGGGCGATTTCCTGCGCGCGGAGATGCTTCTTGACGGTGAGCGGGTAGTAGCTGCCGCCCTTCACCGTCGCGTCATTGGCGACGATGACGCAGAGCCGGCCCGCCACCATGCCGAGCCCGGTGATGAGCCCCGCCCCCGGCACCTCCCCGCCATACATGCCATGCGCGGCGAGCGGCGAGAGCTCGAGGAAGGGGGAACCGGGATCGAGCAGCCGCTCCACGCGGCTGCGCGGCAACAGCTTGCCGCGGGCGAGGTGCTTCTCGCGCGCCGCGGGCGGCCCGCCCTCGGCGGCGGCGGCGGTGCGCGCGGCGAGCTGCGCGAGGAGCCCCGCCATGTGCTCGGCGTTCGCGCGGAACCCCGCGCTTCGCGTGTCGAGGCTGGAGGCGAGCTTCACGTCACGCCGTCTCGCGGAAGAGTTCGCGCCCGATCAGCAGGCGGCGGATTTCGCTGGTGCCCGCCCCGATCTCGTAGAGCTTGGCGTCCCGCAGCAGCCGGCCCGTCGGGTAGTCGTTGATGTAGCCGTTGCCGCCGAGGATCTGGATGGCGTCGAGCGCCGCCCTCGTGGCCTCCTCGGCCGCGAAGAGGATGGCGCCGGCCGCGTCCTTGCGCGTCGTCTTCCCCGCATCGCAGGCGCGCGCGACCGCATAGACATAGGCGCGCGCGGCGTTCAGCCGCGTGTACATGTCCGCGACCTTGCCCTGGATGAACTGGAACTCGCCGATCGGCTGGCCGAACTGCCGGCGCTCGTGGATGTAGGGCACCACCACGTCGAGGCAGGCCTGCATGATGCCCAGAGGCCCGGCCGCCAGCACCGCGCGCTCATAATCGAGGCCCGACATCAGCACGCGCACGCCGCCGTTCACCTCGCCCAGCACGTTCTCCTCCGGCACCTCGCAGTCCTCGAAGACCAGCTCGGAGGTGGGGGAGCCGCGCATGCCGAGCTTGTCGAGCTTCTGCGCGGGGGTGAATCCCTTGAAGCCGCGCTCGACGATGAAGGCGGTGATGCCCTTGGGCCCCGCCTCGGGCGCGGTCTTGGCATAGACGATGATCGTCTCGGCGTAGTGCGCGTTGGTGATCCAGAGCTTGGTGCCGTTCAGCACGTAACGGTCGCCGCGCTTCTCGGCGCGCAGCTTCATGGAGACGACGTCGCTGCCCGCGCCCGGCTCGCTCATCGCGAGCGCGCCCAGATGCTCGCCGCTGATCAGCCTGGGCAGGTAGCGCGCCTTCTGCGCCGGCGTGCCGTTGCGCTCGATCTGGTTCACGCAGAGGTTGGAATGCGCGCCGTAGGACAGGCCCACGCTGGCCGAGGCGCGGCTGACCTCCTCCATCGCCACGCAATGGGCGAGGTAGCCCATGGCGGCGCCGCCGCGCTCCTCCGCCACCGTGATGCCGTGCAGGCCGAGCGCGCCGAGCTCGGGCCAGAGATGGCGCGGGAACTCGTCGGTCCGGTCGATCTCGGCGGCGAGCGGGGCGATGCGCGCCTGGGCGAAGCCGCGCACCGTCTCGCGCAGCGCGTCGATCTCGGGGCCCAGGCCGAAGTCGAGCAGGGGCAGCGGGTTGTTGCCGGGCATCGGGTTCCTCCCGCCCCGAGGCTAGCCGAAAGCCCGGCGGGCCGGAACGCCCTCAGCCGGGCCCGCTCTCGCGCAGGCGCAGCGCGAGCGGAGGGTCGTCGGTCGCCATGGCGTCCACACCCAGCCGCAGGGCGCGGGCGATGCTGGGGGGATGGTTCGCCGCCCAGACCGACAGCCGCAGTCCCGCCGCGCGCAGCGCATCGCGCAGCGCCTCGCTCGCCTGGGCCTCGTGCACGCCAAGCTCGCTCGCTCCGCAGGCGCGGCACTGGGCGATGAGGTCGCGCGGGCGCATCCCGCGCAGCCGCCGGCCATCGGCGAGCCAGACGAGCTGGTCGAAACCGCCCGCCTCGGCCGCCTCGGCCACGGTGGCGGGCTCGAAGCTCATCAGCACGGTGCGGGCGCGCCAGGCGGCGGCGTCCAGCACGGCGAGGCTGCGCCGCACGAGGCCCGGATAGGGCGAGCCCGAAGCGTCCGCCTTGATCTCCAGCCGCAGCACCCGTCCGGCGGCGGCGACGAGGCCCAGCGCCTCGCTCAGATGCGGCACCGGCTCGCCCCCCGTGCCGCGCACCCTCAGCCGAGAGATCGCCTCCCAGGAGAGGGCGCGCACCGGGCCCTGGCCGTCGGTCATGCGATCGAGCGTGGCGTCGTGCATCACCACCGGCTCGCCATCGGCGCTGGCGTGGATGTCGATCTCGACCTGTTCTGCCGGCAGGGCGAGCGCGGCCCGGATGGCGGCGAGGCTGTTCTCCGGCCAGAGGAAGGCGCCGCCGCGGTGGCTGGCGATGGCGGTGCGGTGCGTCATGCCCGCTTGGTGCGCGCGGCGCGGCCCCGCGGTCAAGCCGGGCGGTCGCGCCGCTCCCAGGCCTCGCGCAGCACGGCGGCGAGGTTCGCCCCGAAGCGCGGCCCGTCGCACAGCGGCGAGGCCGCCACCCGCGCGCGCATGCCTGCGCGCAGCGCCGCCAGCGCCGGGATGTCGCCGGCGCGGCGGATCGCCTCGGCCACGTAATCCTCCTCCGAGAACACCGCCCAGTCGGCAAGGCCGACATTGGAGAGGTGCGAGAAGGCGTGCCGCCCGGCGAAGGAGCTGCCGACGAGGCTGAGCACCGGCACGCCCATCCAAAGCGATTCGCAGACGGTGAGCCCCCCCGTGTAGGGGAAGGGATCGAGGGAGATGTCGATCTCGCCATAGGCGGCGAGGAGCTGGTCGTGCGGCACCGCCCCGTGCATCTCAACCCGCGCGAGATCGAGCCCCGCCGCGCGGGCCCGGGCGGTGAACCCCTCGCGCGTCGGGCCATCGCCCAGCGCATGGGTGCGCAGCACGAGCCGCGATCGGGGCAGCGCATCCAGGATGCGCGCCCAGACCGCGAGCACGCGCGGCGTGACCTTGGCGAGATTGTTGTAGCAGCCGAAGGTTACCGCGCCCGAGAATCCGGCCGGGCTGGGCGCAACCGGCGGCGCGGCCGGCGGCGGGGCGTAGCACACATAGCCGTCGGGCATGCGCAGCAGCCGCTCGGTGTAGAAGGGCTCGAAGCCCTCGGGGGTCTCCCAGCGGTCGGTCAGCATCCAGTCGATGTTGGGCGTGCCGGTGGTGGAGGCCTGGGAGCCCACCCACTTGATCTGCACCGGTGCGGCGCGATGGCGCAGCAGCCGCACGCGCCCGCCCTGCCCGTGCCCACCGAGCTCGATGAGGATATCGAGCCCAGCCGCGCGCAGCCGCTCCAGCAGCACGGCGTCCGGCGTGCCGGGCTCGATCAGGTGCCAGGCATCGGCGCGCGCGCGGAAGCGGGCGGCGATGTCGCCCGGCCGGTCGCCCAGGCTGAAGACGTGCAGCTCGAACTGCTCCCGCGGCAGGTGCTCGATGCCCGCCACCGTCAGCCAGCCCACCGGGTGCTTGCCGAAATGGGCCGAGAGAAGGCCGAGCCGGAGCGGCCCCTCCGCGCGCGGCGGCGGCGCGGTGTAGGGCAGCAGCCCCTCCGAGAGGCGCTGATAGAGGGTGCGGGCGCGGGGGGGGGGGGGGTGATTATCTCTGCGCGCCGATGCCCG
>JBKBSR010000187.1:0-6360 GCA_046291055.1 Roseococcus sp. | reverse complement strand
GCCGATCATGATCTGGATGCTCTATACCTATTTCAAGGAAATCCCTGGCGAGATTCTTGAAGCGGCGCGGATGGACGGGGCTGGGTTGCGCGAGGAAATCCTGACCCTGGCGCGAAGGGCTGGAGGGGCGTGGCCGTTGGCGGGAGCGCCTCTGTCCCGGCCCGGTGGCGCTCAGCCCGTCCGCGCCGCCGCGATCAGGCACAGCAGCTCGAACAGCACCGTGGCCCCGGCCAAGGCCGTCACGCCCGCGGGGTCGTGGGGCGGCGAGAGTTCCACCACGTCGCCGCCGATCACCCGCGCGCCCCGCAGCCCGTCCAGGATGCCCAGCACCTCGCGCGGGGTGAGCCCGCCCCATTCCGGCGTCCCGGTGCCGGGCGCGAAGGCGGGATCCAGCGCGTCGAGGTCGAAGCTCACCCAGCAGGGGCCGGGGCCGATGACGCGCCGCGCCTCGGCCACCACCCCCGCCACGCCCAGCCGCTCCAACGCCGGCATGTCGAGCAGCGCGATCCCCGCCCTGCGCGCCCAGGCGAGGTCATCGGGCCCATAGGCGCCTCCGCGCAGCCCGATCTGCACCACCCGGGCGGGGTCGAGCAGCCCCTCCTCCACGGCGCGTCGGAAGGGCGTGCCATGGGTGAGGCGCGCGCCCAGGAAACTGTCGGAGGTGTCGGAATGGGCGTCGAGATGCACCATCCCCCAGGGCGGGGGCGGCGCGGCGCCGGCGCGCGCGAGGCCGCGCAGCGCGGCGAGGCTCATCAGATGGTCGCCGCCGGCCATCAGCGGCGCGGCGCCGCCAGCGCAGAGCTCCGCCACGAAGCCCTCCACGCTCTCCAGGGTGGCCGGGATGTCGAAGGGGCGCACCGGCGCATCCCCCGCATCCGCCACGCGGCAGAGATCGAAGGGGGCGAGGCCGCTGCGCCCGTGGCGCGGGCGGATCAGCGTCGAGGCCTCGCGCAGCGCGCGCGGGCCGAGCCGCGCGCCGGGGCGCAGCGTCGTGGCGCCGTCGAAGGGCGCGCCGAAGAGGGCGACGTCCAGCCCCTCCCTGCGCAGCGGCAGGCGGAAGAAGCTCGCCGGGCCCGAGAAGCGCGGGCTCTCGCTGCCCAGCAGGGGGCGGGGCCACTCCTCCACCCGCTCAGCCCTCGACGCGGATGTTCCGCTCGCGGATGACGCGCCCCCAGCGCTCGAACTCGGCCGCGACGAAGGCCTCCATCTCGGCCGGCGTGCTGGCCACGGCATCGAGCCCCGCCGCGGCCATGCGCTCGGCGGTGGGGCGGTGCGAGACGGCCTCGCGCACCGCCTCGGAGATGCGCGCGAGCGCCGCCGGCGGGCTGCCCGCGGGCAGGGCGATGCCCCCCCAGGACTGCGCCGTGGCCCCGGGCAGCCCGGCCTCCGTGAAGGTGGGCAGATCGGGCAGCACCGCGATGCGCCGCGGCCCCGAGGTGGCCAGCGCCCGCAGCCGCCCCTGCCGCACCTGCGGCAGCGAGGAGGCGGGCTGGTCCAGCATCACCTGGATGGTGCCGCTCACGATGTCCGCCATCGCCTGGCCGGAGCCGCGATAGGGCACATGCACCATCTGGATGCCGGCCTCGGCCATGAAGAGCTCGGTGAAGATGTGCGTGCCCGTTCCTACGCCCGAAGTGCCGAAGCTGAGCTGGCCTGGCCGGGCGCGGGCGTAGGCGAGGAACTCGGCCATGCTCTGCACCGGCAGGGCCGGGTTCACCACCAGGATCACGTCGGTGGTGAACAGCTTGGAGGCCATCACCAGCTCGCGCCGCACATCCACGGCGCGCATGAGCCCCAGATGCGGGGCCAGGGTGAAGGCGCCGTTGGTGGCCACCAGCAGCGTGTGCCCGTCGGGCGCGCTGCGCGCGGCGGCCTCGATGCCCACCGCCCCGCCCGCGCCGGTGCGGTTCTCCACCACCACGGTCTGGCCGATGGTCTCGCTCATCCGCTCGGCCAGGATGCGCCCGCCCACATCGGTGCTGCCGCCCGGCGCGAAGGGCACGATGAGGCGCAGCGGCCGACTGGGCTGCCAGGCCTGGGCGCGGGCGACGGCGGGCGGCAGCAGCGGCGCGGCGAGAAGGGCGCGGCGGGCGAGGCGGGGGCGGGGCAGGCGCATGGGCGGTATCCTTCCGAGGAGGCAAGCTTCGCCCGCCCCGCGCGCGCCGATCAATGGGCGCGGCCCTGCCATGCCAGCGGCCGCGTTCCGTGACACCTCCGGCGCGACCGCCGCCTGTCTCAGCCGGCCCGGAACGCCTCCGCCTCGACCTCCACGAGGAAGCGCGGATCGGCCAGCCCCGCCACGATGAGCAGCGTCGAGGCGGGCGCATGCCCCTCCAGCGCCTCGTCGCGCAGCGCGCGCCAGGGCTTCACCAGCGTGGCGTCGGTCAGGAACACGGTGATCTTCACGAGGTCGCGTACGCCCATCGCGTGCGCGGCGAGGATGGTGCGAAGATTGGCCAGCGACTGGCGGATCTGCCCCTCGGCGGTCGCCGGCAGGCTCCCGTCCGGGGCGAGCCCCACCTGCCCCGAGATCACGAGCCGCCGCCCCGGCCCCTCGACGAGGCAGGCGTGGGAATAGCGCGAGGCGGGGGCGCGCACGCCCTCGGGGTTCGAGAAGGTCAGGCTCATGTGCGGGGCAGCTCCTCGCGGGTGACGCCGGCGGGCGGGGGGGCGGCGCCGGCCGAGGGGGCGAGATAGGGGCGCAGCGCGCGGCGCACCTGGAACTCGAACTCGGTGTTGAGGTCGAACATGGTCAGCCGCAGCAGGGATTCGGCGGCGATGCGCCGCGCCTCGTTCGTGCTCTCGGCGTTGCGGCTGCGCGAGGCGGTGGCCTCGGCGAAGCCCAGGCGCCGGTCGTTCTCGCCGAGGATCTCGAGCCGCGCGGTCAGGGTGCAGTCCAGCCGCTCGCCCGGGTCGGCGGCGAAATAGCCGCCCCCGCGCGGGTTGCGCGCACGGATGATCTGGGCGCGCACCACGATGAAGCGCGCCCGGTTCTCGCGCCCGAAGGCGGAGAGGCGGTCGCGCCCCATGATCCGCACCGCCTCGGCGGCGCTGGGCGAGAGCTCGCGCCCCACATCGGCGGGGCCGGCATTGGGCGTGCGCTCGTCGATCTCCACCTGCGCCACGTCGAGGGCGATGGGGGTGAGGTGGCGGTAGCCGATGGGCGGGCCCTCCAGCCGCGGCGGGGGGCTCGCGCAGGCGGCCAGGGCGGCGGGGGCGAGCAGCAGGGCGCGTCGCGTCGCGGGGCGCGTCAGGCCATGGCGCGCGCTCATGCCGCACCGCCGGACGCGCCGCGCAGCCCCTCGCGCGCGAAGCGGAAATCGTGGTTGCAGAACTCGCAGGTCATGGTGATCGTCCCGTTCTCGGCCATGTGGTCGAGATCCTCCGGCGGGAAGCCTTCCAGCACGCCCGCGAGGCGCGAGCGCGAGCAGCGGCAGCCATAGGCGAGGGCGCGGGGCTGATCCAGCGCCAGCCCCTCCTCGTGGAAGAGGCGGTGCAGCAGGCGCTCGGGCGGCAGCGCGTCGTCCAGCATCTCCTCGGCGGTGAGGGTGCGGGCGAGCGCGAGGGCGGTGGTCCAGGCCTCCTCCTGTGCCGCCTCGTCCAGCTCGGGGCCCACGCCGCCCTCGCCGGCCACGCGCTCCATGATGAAGGCGGCGGCGCGCCAGCCCTCCGGCCGGCGCGCGCAGGCGAGGCGGATGAAGGCGCGCAGCTGCTCGGAGGCGGCGAAATAGCTGCCCGTCATCTCCGCCAGATCCGCTCCCTCGATGGCGACGATGCCCTGGTAGCGGTCCATCTGCGGCCCCTGGTCGCAGGTGAAGGCCAGGTAGCCCTTGCCGAGCAGCGCCCGCGGCGAGGGGTTGCGGCCGTAGCGGGCGAGCTTCTCCGCCTCCACCCGGGCATAGCCGCGCAGCGCCCCGGTGTGGGTGCAGTCGGCCAGCAGCATGGGCACGGGGCCATCGCCCTTGGCCTGCAGCGAGAAGCTGCCCTGGTATTTCAGCGCCGAGGCGAGGCCCGCGGTCAGCGCCAGCGCCTCGCCCTGCAGCCGCGTCACCGGCTCGGGATGGTCGTGGCGGGTGAGCAGCGCCTCGGCCAGCGGGCCGAGCCGCACCAGCCGCCCGCGCACCGGCTTGCGCCGCAGGTGGAAGGGGTTGACGCCGCGCGGCACCACCAGATCGGGCACCGGCGGGCGGTCATGGTCGAGGAAATCGGGCCGGGTCGCGCTCACGCCCCGGCGATAGCGCAGATCGGGCCGGTCCGGAATGCTCGCGGCGCCGGCCACGCCCTCAGCGCAAGACGAGGACCAGGATCTGCACCACCGCCGCGACAGTGGCGGCGATCAGCACCCAGGCGCCGAGCCGCCCCGGATCGGGCACGCCTCAGGCCGCCAGCGCCCGGCGCGGGCGGGCGGGGCGGACGATCATCTCGCGCAGCAGCCCCTTGAAGGCCTCGGCGTCGAGCTGCGGGAAGCGCTGGATCACCTGCGCCTCGTGCCGCTTGGCGGCCTCCAGCGGCTCCTTCACCAGCTCCTGCCCCTTGGGGGTGAGCTCGATGCGGACCACCCGGCGGTCCCTGGGGTCGGGCAGGCGGCGCACCAGCCCGTCGCGCACCATCCGGTCGAGCAGCTTGGTCATGGTGGGCTGCTGCAGCAGGCAGGCGTCGGCGAGGCCCGTCACGGTCTGCGGCTCGGCGCCCGAGAGGCTGGCGAGCACCCGCCAGACCGGCACGGTGAGGCCGGCGCGGCGCAGCGAGGCGTGGAACTCGGCCGAGATCGTGTGGGAGGCGCGCGCCAGCAGGTAGAGCAGGTAGTCGTCCACGAAGCGTTGGGGGGTGTGTTCGCGCATGAAACCGATCCCGATGCAGCCAATGTCCGGGCCTGAATCTCCGCCCGGGCCCGGCGCGCCGCAACCTCGGAAAACTACGCATGGGAACTCTACGCAGAGGAATGGGGCGCGGGGCTGGCCCGCGGCCCGGCCAGGTAGAGCAGCCGCGCGGGCCGGCCGCGCGGGACGAGCACCACCGCCGCCTGGCGGAAGCGCCGGGCGAGGCGCAGCACGGCGTGCCGGGGTAGGGCGGCCAGCAGCATCGCCTCGCGCCAGCGGCCCAGCGCGCCCTCGCCCTCGAGGTGCGGGGCCGCGCCCAGCGCCCGGCGCAGCGCCGCCATGGCGCGCGCGTTCCAGCGCCCCGGCATGGGGCGCGAGAGCGGGTTCCAGGCGGTGAGGAAGACGCCCTGCGGCGCGCCATGCCGCAGCAGCCAGCGATCGGCCGAGGCGCTGCGCCGCCCCACCCGCACCGCCACCGCGCCCGCACGGTAAAGGGTCGCGCGATAGGCGGCGTGGCGCGTCACGGCTCAGTCCAGGGCGAAGAGCAGCGCCTTGAGATAGGCGCTCTCCGGCAGCAGCGGGTGCACGGGATGGTCCGGGCCCGCCCCGCCGCTCCAGAGCAGCCGCGCCTCGCGCCGCGCGCGCCAGAGCCCCTGCGCCGCCGCGTCCAGGAACTCGCCCGGCCCCACATGGTGCGAGCAGGAGGCGAGGAAGAGCACGCCCCCCGGCGCGGTGACCTGCGCGGCCAGCCGCGCGAGGCGCTGATAGGCCCGCAGCGCGGCCGGGATGTCCTTGCGCGCCTTGGCGAAGGCCGGCGGGTCCGCCACCACCACGCCGAAGCGTCGGCCCTCCGCGCCCATGCGCTCCAGCGCTTCCATCGCCTCCGCCCGCTCCGCCCGCACCCGGGCGGCGAGGCCGTTCGCCCGCGCGCTCTCCATGGCCAGCGCCAGCGCATGCCCGGAGCGGTCGAGCAGCGTCACCTCGCGCGCGCCGGCCCGGGCCGCGACGAGGCCGAAGCCGCCGGTGTGGCAGAAGGCGTCGAGCATCGTCTCGCCCGCCGCCAGCGCGGCCACGCGCCGGCGGTTCTCGCGCTGGTCGTGGAACCAGCCGGTCTTCTGACCGCCGAGCAGGTCCACCTCGAAGGCGAGGCCGCCCTCCTCCACGCGGGCGCGCCCATCCGCGCCGTGCAGCAGCCGCGCGTGCTGGTCGAGGCCCTCCAGCGCGCGCACCGCGGCGTCGTTGCGCGCCACCACGGTGGCGGGCCGGAGCAGGCCGTGCAGCGCCTCGAGGATGAGCGGCGTGGCCGCCTCCATCCCGGCCGTGTTGGCCTGCAGCGCGATGGCCTCGCCGTAGCGGTCGAGCACGAGGCCGGGCAGCCCGTCCGCCTCGGCATGCACGAGGCGGTGATGCGCGCCGAGGCCGAGCCGCGCGCGCAGCCGCATCGCCGCCTCGATGCGCCGCGCGAACCAGGCGGCGTCCAGCGGTGTCTCGGGGTCGCGCTCCAGCCGGCGGAGCGCGATCAGGCTGTGCGGGTTGAAGT
>JBKBSR010000186.1:0-6388 GCA_046291055.1 Roseococcus sp. | reverse complement strand
GGCTCGAGCATCATCTGCCGGGCGAAGCGGATGGGCCCCACGCGGCGGCGCAGCGCGGCCACCGCGTCCTCGTCGAAGCGCTCGGGCCAGGCGCTGCGGCCTTGCCCGTCGAGGATGGGCACCACCAGGCGGCGGTAGCCCACGAGGAACTCGTCGCCCTCGCGATACAGGCTCTCCTCCGTGTGCGGCGTGCCGGCGTAGAGGATCAGCCCGCCGGGCGTGAGGATGAACTCCGCCTCCGCCAGCCGCTCGCGCAGCTCCGCGCGCTTGCCGGGCGTGTCGCAATTGCCCGGCACCTCCACGTCGTCGCAGAGGATCATGTCGGCGCGCATGCCCGTGATGTTGCCGCCCAGCCCCTGGCCGAGCATGGAGGGGTCGCGCAAGGGCGCGTCCCGCACCACGGTGAAGCGGTCGGCCGCCCAGCCCTCCACGCCTTCGGGAAGCAGCCGCGCGCAGAGCGGGTGGCGCTCCAGGATCCGCCGCGTGTGGGCCACGAGCTTCGCGGCGAGCGACTGCTCGGCCGCGAGCACGAGGATGCGCAGATCCGGCCGCCGGTAGAGCGACCAGGCGCAGAACAGCGCCATGAGCGTGGACTTTCCGCAGCCGCGGAAGGCCATGAGCAGCAGCCGCCGCGAGGGCGCCTCCGCCTCCAACCACCGCAGGATGCGCCGGTGCACGGCGGGCGTGCGCTGGCCGTGGCGGCGGTTCCAGATCCAGACGAACTCCTGGAGGTCAGCCGGCCCCTCCTTCGTCATTTCCTTTCTCCTCCGTTGCATCCTCCTCGGGCATCAACGCGCGGCATTCGGCGAGCGAGGCCTCGCTGCCGCCGAGGCGCTCGGCGGCTTCGGCGTCGCAGCTCGCGGCGAGCTTGATGAGCTGCTCGAGATGCGCGAGCGCGGCCTTGGCGGCGGCATGGCGCGCGGCGAAGGCCTTGGCGTCCTCGGGCTCGGCGCCGCGCGCGGCGCGCAGGAAGCCGAGGTAGTCCGCCGCCACCTCCGCCACGGTCTCCGTCAGCCTGATGCCGAAACCCTTCGGGCGTCGCCGGCTCACGACTTCACGACCCGCACGCGCACCGTGCCGGGGTTGAGGTCTATGCTGGCGCCGCTGCGGTTCCAGGCGGTGACGGTCACGACGTCCTGCGCGCCGATCTGCGCGAGGAACACCATGCCCGAGGTCGAGAGGGTGAAGGCCGCCTGGCAGAAATCTCCCGGGCGCGCGCCCGGCACGGGCACGTTGATCTGCGCGCTGGCGCCGGCGGCGACGGCGGGCGGATCCCACTCGGCCTCGCCCCGCAGCTCGCGCGCGCCGTGCGGCAGGTCGGGCAGGCCGTAGAGCAGCGACGGGGATTCCGAGGGGTCGCAGAACAGGCGCATCGCGCGCAGCTCGTAGTCCGCGGTGATGCGCGCCACGCCGATGATGGCGTAGGCCACCGTGTCCCACAGGCGGATCGCCTGCAGCCGCGTCAGGCTCGCATCCGTCAGGTCCGCCGCGCCCTGCCACCATCGCGCGGTGGCGTTCCACTGCAGCGACATGCCCGAGGCGCGCACCCAGTAGGGCGAGCTGTCGGTGATCACCTGCATGTTCTCGTCGAAGATCTGCACGACGAGGCGGGGGTTGTCCGCGTCCACCGCCAGGGCGAACTCGCGCGTGCGGCGCGCGTCGACGACGAAGCCGAGCCCGCGGCCGCCGGGCAGGACGACGCCGCGGCTGGTCAGCGCGTAGTTCTCGAGACCGGGGAAGGCGAACTGCGAGAGGTGGCTGGGCGAGCCGCTGACGTTGCTCGACAGGCAGGCGAGCCTGTCGAAGCCCGTCTGCGTCGCCGTCCAGCGGAAGGCGGCGGCGCGCAGGTTGGGCACGGAGGCGACCTCGCGCGTGAACTCGCGGTGCGCCGCCGCCTGGTGCAGCGCGCGCACCACGCCCCCCACGCGCGTCGCGCCGGTGGTGTACTGGATGTCCACGCGGTAGCCCTGGCTCGCCCAGGCCACCTCGTAGACATGGTCCTGCGCCGCGCCGGTGTGGCGCGCCACGAAGGGCGAGCAGCCCTCCATCCGCATCCCGTAGACGAGCACCGCACGGCTGCTCACCTCGGAGAGGAAGGGGATGCCGACGATGGCCGGGCGGTTGATCGCCTGCAGCTCGAAGGCGGGGCCGAAGAAGACGTGGCGGTTGTGCGCGATGTAGGCGCCGGGCTCGGCCGAGAAGCGCACGCCGAAGCGGTCCTTGTCCGGGTGCACCGAGCTGGCGATGGCGAAATGCCCGCCGTAGTAGCGCACCGAGGTGTTCCAGGCGGCGGCCGTCAGCGTGTGGATGTCGAGGCCGATCCGGTTGTTCACGATGCGGCCGAGGAAGAGCTGGCTGTCCTCGAAGCCGCGCTCCTGGCCCTGGGTGCGGATGCCGACGGTGAAGCCCTCGACCTGGCGCACCTCGACGGTGCTGGCGTCTAGGTTGCGCAGCAGGATCCCGCAGTCGGCGGTGTTGTTCCAGTCGCTGAGCGTGGCGCGCAGGACGCGCAGCCCCTCGTAGAGCTTGGCGGCGTTGCGCACCGTCCCGCCGTCGCCCAGGACCAGGGCCGCGGTGTTGGCCGGCCCCGCGTAGAGCAGGCTGCCGCGCATGGTCAGCCCCGCCGCCGCGCCCGGCAGCGTCAGGGGCATGGTGGTGCGGAAGCTGCCCTCGCCGATGACGAGGTGCTTGCCCGCCGCCGCCGCCGCGTTCATGGCCGCCTGCAGCGCGGGTCCGTCATCCGTCACGCCGTCGCCCACCGCGCCGAAGTCGCGCGCCGTCAGCACCTCGGCGAGCTTGTCCTCCACGCTGCGCGGCACCGCGCCCGGGAAGGCGGCCGCGATCACGCCGCCGCGCGGGATCGCGGTGACGTTGCCGAGAGAGTCGAAGCCGAGCAGCCTGTCCGCCCGTGCCGCCCGCGGCGGCAGCACGAGGCCCGTGGGCGGTTCGGCCTCGGAGACGCGGAGTGCGCCGCGCACGTCCTCGCGCACCTCCTGCAGCGCGGCCACCTGGCGGTCCAGCTCGTCGTTGAGCGTGCTGGCGCGCAGCAGGCCGTTGGGCTGGAAGTCGGTGGTGCGGTCTATGGGCAGGCGGCGCAGCAGCGCGATCTGCGTGCCGATGAGCGGCGGCGAGTCGAAGCGCACCACCCCGCCTTCCGACTCGCCCGCGCCTTCCACGACATAGCCGAAGGCGAGCGGCACCCCGTTCGCCAGCACGCGCATGTCGCGCGCCTCGAAGATGGGGAAGGGATAGGTGAAGGCGGTCTGCACCCCGTCCGCCACGTAGTGCACGCGGGGCGCGAGGTCGCCGATCTGGATGTGGTCGGACATCGCTTCCCTCAGTCGAGCAGGCTGCGCAGCGCGTTGCCGAAGCCCGGCAGCGCGCGCAGCAGCGTGGTGGTGGACATGTCCGGGTTGAGCAGCGAGGCGCGGCCCGAGGTCATGCGCGCGCGGTAGAGCGCCTCGCTGTCGCGCAGCCCGGCGGCGGCGTCGGCGCGCAGGCCTTCCTGCACGGTGGCGGCGGAACCCTCGTTGACCGGGATCCCGCCCGCGGCGAGGCGCGCGCGGGTGGAGGCGATGGTGCGCGCGAGCTGTTCGCGCCGCGCGCGGGCCTCCGCCTCCTGCTGGAGGAGGAGCTGCTGCTGGCGCGCCTCCTCCTGCTGGCGCTGGTTCTCGACCTGCGCGCGCTGCACGGCGCGCTGCGCCTGCGCGTTCTGCTGCTGGGCGTAGAGGCCGACACCCGCGGAGGCGAGCGTCGCGAGGGAGGCGAGTGCGGCCATCAGTCGTTCGTCCTCAGGTCGGTGGAGACGGAGAGAAGGGTCATCGGCAGCGGCGCCTTTCCGACGATGCGCCACAGCGGCTGCATCGCGTCGCGCCGCCAGCCGAGGGCGGAGACGCGCACGTCGCCGCTGAAGCTGGGCGGGGCCGCATCGAGCACGGGGGTGTCGAAGCGGCGGAAGGGGATGGGCTGCAGCCCGCGCCCGAGATCGGCCTCCAGCGCCTTGGTCTCCAGCACGCGGAAGATCAGCCGCACCAGGCGCAGCGGCGCCATGCGCGCGCCGGCGGCCGTCAGCAGCTCGGGCGGCAGGGGCTCGATGACGTGCCAGAAGGGCAGGCCGAACTGCGCCTGATAGGCGCCGGGCGAGAGGGTCACGGCCCCGCCCGTGACGGTCGCGCCGCCGCGGGGCGCGCCGTCGGCGAGGATCTCCACCTCGCGCCCTTCGAGGTGGTTCAGGCCCGTCCAGTTGGAACGCAGCGAGGCGCTGGTTCCGTCCAGCGCCGCATCGGTGGCGAGCGTCGGGTCGAAGCGCTCGAGGCGCCAGGTTCCCGCGCGCCAGACGATCACATAGACCTGCCCCTCCACCTCGGCCACGGCGTGGAACTGGCCGTCGGTGGTCTGCTGGGTCCAGGCGGTCACCTGCTCGGCGCGGAACAGGGTGAGCGTGGCGAGCGTGCCGTCCTCCTGGCAGACGTGCAGCAGCCGGCGCGTCTGGTCATAGGCCATGGAGACGGGGTTGCGGATCAGGTGCCCCGCGAGCAGCGCGAGGTCGTTCGACTGGTAGGCCTGCTGCACCTCCGTATAGACGAACTCGTGGATGGCGCGGCCGCTGCGCGCGGCGAAGATGGTGCTGCCGTCCACGTCCACCGGCGGCACCTGACGGTTCGCGATGCTGCCCACCCGCGTCTGGCGGTGGAGCTGGATGGAGGAGGGCGTGAGCGGGTCGCCCGTCACCATCCATTCGCCGCCCGTAGTGAACACCTGCAGGTGGCGGGCCGAGAAGACGGCGCGGATGGCGTTGACCTGGTCGGAGAACAGGCCGAACTCGATTCCCTGATCGTCGAGGCCAGTGCCCTTGTCGAAGTTGAAGAGCTGGCCGGAGCAGGAGAGCCAAAGCCGGTTGGGCAGATCGCGCGAGCCGCCGATCACCAGCCGGTCCTGGTGGAAGCAGACGCTGACCGGCCAGCCGCGTACGGGGCTGAAGGCGGCCTCCTCCCAGTCCGCGCTGCCGGCGAGGTCGGGCAGCGTGTCGGGGCAGGCCCAGCTCACCTGCGTCGGCGAGTGGACCGCCAGGATGCGGCCGTAGCGCCCGCGGAAACGCAGCGGGTAGAGAGCGTGCCCGGCCTGGAACACGGGCGCGCTGGCGATCAGCGTGATCGTCCCCGACGCGGCCGTGGGCGCGAGCACCACCAGCGGGTCGCCGAAGCGGTAGGTGGGCATCACCGTCCAGCCCCAGGGCGCCACCGTCCAGCTCGTGTGCCCGGTGCGGGTGATGGAGAGGGGATACATGTCGGGATGCACCGCGAGCAGCGTGTCCGCGCTCTGCGTGAAGGCCATCTGCGGCAGCATGGCCGCCGTCCAGGGCGCGGCGACGGTGGCCACCAGCACATCGCCCAGGAAGACGCGCATCTCGCCGTGCGAGAGCACCAGCAGGTAGGTCTGCTCGGTGTTGAACTCGAAGGGCACGAGGCGCGCGGGGAAGGGGATGGTGGCGAGGTGGCGCAGCCCGGGACGGCGCGTCACGCCGCCGGTGGGCTGGATGAAGACGTTGCGCAGCTTCGCCGCCCCGTTGGCGTAGGCGCGCAGATCGGCGCGGCCGAGCATCTCGGGGGAGAGCTCCCCCGCGGTGAAATTGGTCTTGACCTGACGCAGCGCGCTCATGGTTCAGCCCCGGGCCTGGATCAGCGGGAAGCCCTCGATGGCCCTGGTGGTGGCCTGCTGGCTGTCGGCGCGACGCGCGGCGCGCAGCTCGGCCTCCGCCTGGGCGAAGAGCATCTGCGCGCGCGTGGCGCTCTCGGTCAGCGGGATGCAGAACTCGGCCGAGAGGCGCGCGACCAGGGCGCTGGCGAAGAAGGCGGGGAAGGCGCTCTCGTGCGGCCGGAAGATGTAGGTCAGCGTCACCTGGGGCGCGTCGGTGTGCAGCCGGTCCTCGAGCAGCCGGTAGGAGAGGCCGCGCCCGCTGCCCGGCCCGCCGGCGGAGAGCACGCGCAGGAAGGCGGCGGGAAGCTGGAAGGCGTAGGCGTGATCGGCGGCCGGCGTGCCGGAGAGGCCCGGCAGGCTGGCCTGGGCGGTGGCGAAGCTCCAGGGATGGGAGGAGAGCAGCGCGTCGCGCACGCCGCCGTAGAGGCCGGACGCCACTTCCGCCTCCGCCGTGCCCTCGCTGAAGGAGGCGATGGCCGGGGCGCCCAGGCGCAGCAGCGCACGCGAGCAGAGTTCGAGGGCGGTGAGCGCCATCGGGGGGGATCTCCGGTGGGAAGGGAAGGACAAGGGCGGGAAAGGCGGGCCGGCGGCGCGCGCCGCCGGCCCCAGGGGCGCGCCACTGCTCCTTTCGCCCCGCGCGCACCACGCCCTGGTCGTCCACCAGCACGGCGCCCTGGCTCATCATGCTGTT
>JBKBSR010000185.1:0-6394 GCA_046291055.1 Roseococcus sp. | reverse complement strand
CATGGTGAACATCGTGCGCACCGCCTACGAGGCGCTGGAGGCGGTGCTGGGGGGCTGCCAGTCCCTGCACACCAACTCCTACGACGAGGCCATCTGCCTGCCCTCAGAGGAGGCGGTGCGCTTGGCGGTGTTGTTGTCGCCCCCCGCCGCCCCCTCCTGGTTCCAATGCGTGTCGGTGCGCCAATGCGCGGGGCCGCGCGCGGCGGCGGCGGAGAGCACGGGCGCGAGGTCCAGCGCCTCCACCCCCTCGGCGCGGAAGGCGGCGAGGATGGCCGAAAGCCGCCGCTGCGACTGCGCCGACCAGGGGGCGCCGCAGAGCTTGTCGGGGTAGATGCGCGCCTTGTCCGGCACCACGGCGACGACGAGGGCGACGCCGCGCTCGGCCAGCATCCGCTGCACGCGGCCCAGCGCGGCGGCGCGCTCGGCGATGGCGGCCTCGGCGCCGGGGAAGGGGCGCAACTCCTCGGTCAGGAACAGCCAGCCCTCGCAGCCCACCCGCACCTGCGGCCCGCCGGAGCGGAACAGCGCCCAGCGGAACACGCCCCCCGCGGCGCGCAGCTCCCCGTCCAGGGGCAGGTTGTGCGCCATGACGTGGTTGATGGCGGCGGCGAAGCGCCCGGCCAGGAAGGCCTCCCAGGTCAGCGTGGGCGCGAGGCGCTGCTGCGCCGCCTCGCTGGCGAGCGCGCGCACCCCCTGCCAGAGGCCGAAGCCCATGATGAGGAGGGTCAGCACGGCGAGGATGCGCGCGGGGGTGCTGAGCCAAGCCTGCTTCTCGGCGTCGGGCTCGGTCATTGCGGCCTCCTCAGAACTGGAAGTAGAGGAAGGGAACGGCGGCGCGGCTGTAGAGCAGCACGATGCCGAGCAGGAAGGCCGCCACCGGCCAGAAGGCCCAGAGCGGGCGCCAGAGCCCCGTCACCGCCTCGGGCCCGCGCAGCAGCGGCAGCCGCTCGCCCAGCAGCGGCAGATAGACGAGGGCGATGGCGAAGGCCATGAACCACCACTGGTCGGGCGTCACCTGCCAGGCCAGCGCGTCGGAGACGCCGCCCCAGTTGGCCCCGAACATGGCGAGATACATGGCGAAGGCCGCCCCGATGCTGTCGGCGCGGAAAGCCACCCAGCCGAGGATCACGACGAGGATCAGCAGCCCGTGCCCGAGCAGCCAGGGCATGGCCCGCATCCCCATCGCGTTGCGCCAGAAGCGGTGCAGAGCCAGCAGCCCGCCATGCCAGAAGCCCCAGAGGATGAAGGTCCAGTTCGCGCCGTGCCAGAAGCCGCCGATCACCATGGTCAGCAGCAGGTTCACGTAGGTCCGCACCGGCCCTTTGCGGTTGCCGCCCAGCGAGATGTAGAGGTAGTCGCGCAGGAAGCGGCTCAGCGTCATGTGCCAGCGCTGCCAGAACTCCTGGATGTTGCCGGCGAGGTAGGGGTTGGCGAAGTTCTCCGGGAAGCGGAAGGCGCACATGGTGGCCAGCCCGATGGCCATGGCCGAATAGCCCGCGAAGTCGAAGAAGAGCTGCAGCGTGTAGGCGAGCGCGCCCGTCCAGGCATCGGCGGTGGAGGGGTTCTCCAGCGCGAAGGCGGCGTCCGCCACCGGGGCCACCGTGTCGGCGATCAGCACCTTCATGGCGAAGCCGATCATGAAGCGTCGCGCGCCCAGGCCGAACTTCTCCAGGCTGTGCTGCCGGTATTTCAGGTCGTGCTCGATCTCGGAATAGCGCACGATGGGGCCGGCGATGAGCTGGCTGAACATGGCCTTGTAGGCGCCATAGGCCACGAAGTCCCGGCTGGCGGGCACCTCGCGCCGCCACACGTCGATCACGTAGGAGACGGATTGCAGCACGTAGAAGCTGAGGCCGACGGGCAGGATGATCTCGCTCCAGGCCATCGGCGTCCCGCCCCAGGCGGTCACCACCTCGTTGAAGGTCCGCACGCCGAAGTTCGCGTACTTGAAGTAGGCCAGCACGCCGAGGTTGCCGACCAGCCCGGCCAGCAGAAGCCGGTTCCGCGCGGGCGCCTCGGCCTGCTCCATGACGCGCGCGATGGTCCAGCTCCAGGCCGTGACTCCCACCAGCAGGGCCAGGAAATCCACCCGCCACCAGGCGTAGAAGCCCCAGGAGAGGAGCAGGATGGTCCAGTTGCGAAAGCGCGCCGGCGTCAGGAAATAGGCGGCGAAGAAGACCGGCAGGAAAAGGAACAGGAACTCGAAGGAGGCGAAGATCATCCGCGCGCCCCCCGGGCGGGCGCGGCGGCATGGGCGGCGCGGGGCCGATGGCGGCGGTGGGGCATCGGCGTCACGGAATCCTTGCGGTCGCGTCCCGATTCTGCGCTAGCAAAGCGGCGCGTGACCGCGCAATCTCCGGTGGATCACGTGCGGGGCCGGCTTGCGCCCGCGCCGGTTTCCCGACAGGGAGAGGGCGGGGAAGGCGCGCGCGACGGAACGGGATGGCGATGGACGTGAAGGTGACGCTGCAGATGGCCGATCAAGGGGCGCTCTCCTCCTACCTCGCGCGGCGGGCCGTCTCGCCGCAATGGCGGCCCTTCCTGCGCGCGCTGATGGGGGTGGTGCGCGAGCATCTGCCCGAGGAATCCCGGGCCCTTCTGCTGCGCGCCCTCGGCGAGGGCATGGCGCGCGAGATGCCGCTGCCGCCCTGCGAGACGCTGGCCGAGCTGGAGGCGCGCATGAACGAGGCGCTGGCGGCGGCGGAATGGGGCTATGTGGAGATCGCCTTCGACGAGGCCGCACCTGCCCTGCTGATCCGCCACGCGGCGGCGCCGCTCGTCTCCGTGGCGGGCGACCCGGAGGGCGCCTGGGTGGGCACGCTGCTCGAAGGGCTGCACCAGGCCTGGCTGGACGCGCAGCCCGGGGCCGGCGCGGGCGTGCCTGTGCGCTGCGCCCGGCGCGAGAACGCGCTGGTGGAGCTGCGCTACGCGCTGGCGGCCTGAGGGCCGCGGCGCCGCCCTCTACCCGGCGGCGAAGAGCGCCAGCACCGCGCCGGCAGCCGCCATCTGCAAGAGATTGGCGATGACCGAGAGGCGGTGCAGCCGGTGGAACACCGGCTCCGCCTCCGCACGCCCGGCCTTGGCGGCGTCCGAGGCCGCGTTGATCCGGGGCATCAGCACCTGGCGCAGCCAGAGGCCCAGCCCCGCCACCGCCGCCATGATCCCCGCCGCGGGCTTGGCCAGCGGAAAGAGCGCAACCGCCGCGGCGGCGGAACAGCCGAGCAGGTAGAGGTAGTAGGCGGGGAAGAGGTGGCGCACGAAGCGCCCCGCCATCTCGGGGGGCAGCGCCCGGAAGGCGCGTGGCGCCACCACCGCGGCGAAGAACACCATGCCGCCGAGCAGCAGGGCGAGGGCGAAGAGGGCGATCCCGGCGAGCAGCGTGTCCATCTCGCTTCCCTGCTTGGGGGCGGGGCGGGGTTTTGCCAAGGCGGGGCGGGCTCGGCCGGCGGCCATGCGGTCGTTGGAAAGCTGCCCGGCGCAGGGCTGGGGGCGTGGGGCCAGGAAAAACTTGCTTTCATAGGAGATCGCTAATATAATAATCTCCGCAATCACGCATGAGGTGTCTCATGAGCGGAATCGCCCTCTCACCCCTGGAGGTCGCCGCCGCCCCGCGCAGCGAGGCCGCCCCCAGCCGCTGGAATCCCTACCTGATCGGCGCGGGCATCGGCGCGCTCTCCTGGCTCGTCTTCGTCATCGTCGCGACGCCCATCGGCATCACCACGGCCGGCGCGCAGGTGGCGGGCGGGGTGGCCGCGCTCTTCATCGGGCCCGAGGCCGTGCAGGCCAACGCCTATTGGGCGCGCAACCCCTTCCGGCTCGACTACGGCACGCTGTTCCTGGTCGGCACCGCGCTGGGCGGCATGGTGTCGGCGCTGGCGCGCGGCGCCTTCCGCGTCGAGCATGTGCCTGCGGTCTGGTCCGAGCGTTTCGGGCCCTCCATCGGCAAGCGTTTCGCCTGGGCCTTCCTGGGCGGGGCGCTGATCATGTTCGCCTCGCGGCTGGCCAATGGCTGCACCTCGGGCAACGGCATCTCGCAGGGGCTGCAGCTCGCCGTGGTGGGCTGGGTGTTCTTCGCCGCGATGTTCGTCTCGGGCGTGGCGACCGCCTGGCTCATGTTCCGCACGCGCTGAGGGAGGACCGCACATGTTCCCCGTTTCCAAGGAAGTGGCGCTCTGGCTCGCGCCCGTCTTCGGCTTCGCCTTCGGCTGGCTGCTCGAGCGCGGCCGGGTGCTGGACTACAACGTGATCGTCAACCAGCTCCGGCTGCGGGACTTCACGGTGCTCAAGATCATGCTCACGGCCATCCTGGTGGGCGGCGTGGGCGTCTATGCGCTGGTCGAGATGGGGTTCGCCCGCTGGCATCTGCGCGATGCGAACCTGGGCGGCGCCGGGCTTGGCGGGCTGCTGTTCGGTGTGGGCATGGCGATCTACGGCTATTGCCCGGGCACCGGGCTCGCGGCCGCGGCCACCGGGCGCACCCACGCGCTGGTGGGGGTGCTGGGCATGATCGCGGGGGCCATCGCCTACGCCTTCGCCTTCGACTGGCTGCGCGGCACGGTGCTGGCGTGGTCCAACCTCGGCCGCGTGACGCTGGCCGATGTGACGGGCCTGCCGCTCTGGGCGCTCTATGCCGCCCTGGCGGTGGTGGCGCTCGGCCTCTTCGCCGCGCTGGAGCGCTGGCAGGCGAAGGCCCGGGCCTGATAGGGGCGGCATGATCGCGCCGGGCGGGCAGGGCCCTGTCCGTCCGGCGTGACGAAGGCATTTTTTTGTGCTATGGGCTTCGCAAGAGGCGTGTGGCGCGCCGGCGGCCCCGTTGGCAACTCCCTGGTTGGCGGCTCCCTGGTCGGCAGCTTCCGGGTGGGCGGCTTCCGGCACGGCGCGCCGCCCCGATCCCGCCTGGCAATGCAGGAGCAGAGCGCCCCATGGCCACCACATCGCGTCGCACCGCCCCCTCCGCCTCGGCGAAGGGGGGCGGCAAGGCGAAGCCGCCCGCGCGCAAGCCCGCCGCGAAGCCCGTCAAGGCGGGAGCGAAGCCGCTGAAGGCGGCGGCCAAGCCCGCGCCGCGCAAGCCCGCCGCGAAGGCCGCGCCGGCGTCCAAGGCGAAGGCCAAGGCCGCCGCCCCGCAGAAGAAGGTGGCCCCCAGCGCCGTGACGAGGAGCAAGTCCGCCGCCGCACAGCCCAAGGCCGCGGCGACCAGGCCGGCCGCGGCGAAGCCGGCGGCCCCGAAGGCCCCGACGGCCAAGGCTGCGGCGTCCAAGGCTGCGGTGACGGCGGCGGCCCCGAAGCCCCCGGCGACGAAAGCCGCCGCCGCCAAGCCCGCCGCGGCGACGCGCGCGCCGGAGGCTCCGGCGCCGGCCAAGCCGGCCGCCGCGCAGGCCCCGGCGGCTCCCGCCCCGGTCGCCCCCGCCACTGCCCCCGCCGTCGCGCCGCCCGAGGCTGCGCCCGAGGCCCCGCGCCCCGCCGCATCGGCACGGCCATCGGCGCCGGCGCCCGCTCCCGGGGCGCCCCCGCCCGCCGCGCCCCGCCCCGCCATCGTCATCGCCGCGCCGACGGACATCCCGTCGCGCCCAGCCGGGAACCCCATGTCGCCACGCCCACCTGTCGGACGTCCGAACCTTCCCCCCTCCTTCGCCGTGCGCAGCCCCGGTCGCCCCGGCTTCGCCGAGGCCCAGGCCGCGGCCCCCCGCCCGCCCGCCGCCAAGGTGGAGCTGAAGCCGGGCGATCATGTGGTCTATCCCACCCATGGCGTGGGCACCGTCCAGGGCATCGAGACGGTGGAGGCCGCTGGGATGAACCTGCAGATGGTCGTCGTCACCTTCGAGGAGAACCGCATGACGCTGCGCGTGCCGGTGGCGAACATCGCCACCGCCGGGCTGCGCAAGCTGTTCACGCCCAAGGAGTTCGAGGCCGCCATCGAGACGCTGAAGGGCCGCGCCCGCATCAAGCGCACCATGTGGTCCCGCCGCGCCCAGGAATACGAGGCGAAGATCAACTCCGGCGACCCCATCCAGATCGCCGAGGTGGTGCGCGACCTGCAGCGCAACGCCGGCCAGCCCGACCAGTCCTTCTCCGAGCGGCAGATCTACGAGCAGGCGCTCGATCGCCTCGCCGCCGAATACGCAGCCATCGAGAAGATCGACAAGGCCGAGGCGGCCGAGCGCCTGGTCGCCTTCGCCAAGTCGAGCTGATGGGCGAGACCGAGGCCCGCCCCTCCATCGCGGAGGTGATCGCGGAGCTGGAGGAGGGCTTCGCCCTCTTCGACGAGTGGGAGGACCGCTACCGCTACCTCATGGAGCTGGGGCGCGAGCTCGCGCCCCCCCCCCCAGAGGAGAAGGTGGAGGACAAACACAGCTCCAGCTTCCCATCTCGCGTCTGGCTAGATTGGAAGAGCGTC
>JBKBSR010000184.1:0-6409 GCA_046291055.1 Roseococcus sp. | reverse complement strand
CCGTGGTGCAGGAAACCACGGCGCTGGGTGCCGCCTATCTCGCGGGGCTGCAGGCGGGGCTGCTGCCCCCGCCCGGCGAGGCGGCGGGCTTCTGGGCGCTCGATCGCCGCTTCACCCCCGCCATGCCGCGCGCCGAGGCCGAGGCGCGCCACGCCGCCTGGCAGGGCGCGGTGCGGCGCGTGCTGGAGGGGGGTTAGCCGTGTTCCTGCTCGGCAATGGCGCGGGCTTCTCGGGCGACCGCGTGGACGCGCCCATCCCCGTGCTGCGCACCCTGATCGCGCGCGGCCTGCCGGCCGCCATGTTCTTCGAGACGCTGGGCGAGCGCACCGTGGCGCTCGCGCATCTCGAGAAGCGGCGCGACCCCTCGCTCGGCTACGAGCCCATGCTGGAGCGGCTGCTCGAGCCCATCCTCGCCCCCGCGCAGGCGCACCGTATCCCGCTGCTCGGCAACTGGGGCGCGGCCAACCCGCCGGCGGCGGCGCGGGCGGTGGCGCGGCTCGCCCTCGCCCAGGGGCTGCCCGGGCTGCGCATCGGCCTCGTGGAGGGCGATGACGTGACGGAGCTCGTCGCCGGCGGTCAGTTGCCGGTGCACGAGGCCGATGCCGGGCTCGACATGGGCGCCTGGAGCCTGATCGCCGCCAACGCCTATATCGGCGCCGAGCCGCTGGTGGAGGCGCTGCGCCTGGGCGCCGATGTGGTCGTGGCCGGCCGCACCAGCGACCCCGCCCTGGCCATCGCGCCGCTCGCGCACCATTTCGGCTGGCGCTTCGACGACTGGCAGGCGCTGGCGGTGGGCGCCGCGGCGGGGCATCTGCTCGAATGCGGCAGCCAGGTGACCGGCGGCGTGTTCTGGGATCCTGGCGTGAAGGACATCCCCGACCCCGCCAATATCGGCTTCCCCATCGCCGAGGTCACGGCCGAGGGCGGCCTCCTGATCACCAAGGCCGAGAACACGGGCGGCCTCGTGGACCTGCGCACGGTGAAGGAGCAGCTCCTCTACGAGCTGCACGACCCCGCGCACTACATCACCCCCGACGTGGTGCTCGACATCACCCGCTGCACCCTCGCGCAGGAGGGGCCGGACCGCGTGGCGGTGCGCGGCCTGATCGGCCACCCCCGACCGGAGACGCTGAAGGTGACGGCGAGCTTCGAGGGAAGCTGGCTCGGCGAGGGCGAGGTCAGCGTCGCCGGCCCCAACGCGCTCGCCCGCGCCCGCGCCACCGCCGATGTGCTGCTGGAGCGGCTGCGCCGCCGCGGCCTCGCCGTGCGCGCGCGGGTGGACCTGATCGGCGTCGCCTCCGTCCATGACAGCGACGCGGGCGCGCTCTGGCGCGCCTATGAGGGGCCCGAGCCGCCCGACATCCGCATCCGCCTCGCCGTGGAATCCGCCCGGCGCGACGACGCCGACCAGGCGGCGCGCGAGGTGCTGGCGCTGCTGTGCTGCGGCGCCGCCGGCACGGGCGGCGCGCGCTGGCGCGTGAGCCCACGCATCCTCACGCGAAGCCACCTCGTGCTGCGCGAGCGCGTGCCCACCCGCGTGAGCGTGCGCGAGGCGCGGGAGTTCGCCGCATGAGCGAGGTGGAGCTGCCGCTGCACCGGCTGGCGCACAGCCGCGCGGGGGACAAGGGCAACCGCCTGAACCTCTCGCTGATTCCCTATGACCCGGCGCTCTACCCGCTGCTCGCCGAGCAGGTGAGCGAGGCGCGCGTGCTCGCCCTGTTCCGCCATCGCGGCGCCACGCGCTGCACGCGCCACGATCTGCCGCTGCTCGCCGCCTTCAACTTCGTGCTGGACGAGGTGCTGGAGGGCGGCGTGAACGGCAGCCTCAACCTGGACGGCCACGGCAAGACGCACAGCTTCCGCCTGCTCTCGCTCACCGTGCGCGTGCCCGAGGCGCTGCTGCGGCGCGACTGAGCGCGGCGCCTGCTATGCTGCGCGCGGCGAATCGCAGGAGCCGGCCGATGGCGCTCGTCCTCACCGTCGCGCAGCAGAAGGGGGGCGCGGGGAAATCCACCCTCGCGGCCAACCTCGCCGCGGCGCTCGCCGAGGGCGGGGGCCGGGTGGCGCTGCTCGACGCCGACCCGCAGCGCACCCTCTCGCGCTGGCACGCGCTCAGGCCCGACACGGCCGCGCGGCTGCGCTTCGACGCGCCCTCGGGCTGGCGGCTCGCGGGCGCGCTCGACCGGCTGCGGCGCGAGGTGGACTTCGTGGTGGTGGACACGCCCCCGCATGCCGAGACGGACAGCCGCCTCGCCATCCGCGGCGCCGATCTGGTGCTGGTGCCGCTGCAGCCCTCCCTGCCCGATCTCTGGGCGAGCGAGGCGACCATCGCGCTCGCCGAGGCCGAGAAGCGCCCGCACCGGCTGGTGCTGAACCGCCTGCCGCCCTCGGGCCGGCTGCGCGACGTGGTGCTGGAGGAGCTGGCGCGCCGCAAGGCCCCGGTGATGGCCGAGAGCCTGGGCAACCGCACCGCCTTCGGCACGGCCTTCGCGCTCGGCCTGGGCGTGACGGAGGCCGCCCCGCGCGGAACCGCGGCGGAGGAGGTGCGCGCCCTGGCCTCTTCCCTCCGCCGCTTCCGCGCGTAGTGTGCGGGCATGATCGCCAAGCTCGCCTATCTCCTTCATGTCCTGTTCGCCGTGCTCTGGGTGGGGGGCATGGCCTTCGCCATCCTCGCGCTGCGGCCCTCCCTCGCCGCGCTGGAGCCCGCGCAGCGCCTGGCGCTGCTGGGCGGGGTGCACCGGCGCTTCTTCCTCATCGTCTGGCACGCCATGCCGATCGTGCTGCTCTCGGGGTATTTCCTGCTCTTCGGCCATTACGGCGGCTTCCGCGGCGCGGGCTGGCACGTGCACCTGATGCACCTGACGGGGCTGCTGATGGCGGCGATCTACGTCGCGATCTTCACCGGCCCCTGGCGGCAGATGCGCGCCGCGCTGGCGGCCGGCAACCTCAAGGCCGCGGGCGAGGCGAACGAGAAGCTGCGCCAGATGGTCACGCTCAACCTCGCCCTCGGGCTGCTCACCGTGGGCGTGGCCGCCTGGGGGCGCCTCGGGTGAGCGCGCCCGCGCCGCGCATCACCATCAGCGACGACGACTATCCGGAGCTGGAGGCCGTCGCCGCCATCCAGCGGGGCCTGCACCTGTTCAACCAGGAGATGGGCGGCCCCTATGACCGCGAGCCCGTCACCGTGCTGGCGCGCGACGAGCAGGAGGTGGTGAAGGGCGGGCTGCTCGGCCTCACCTACTGGAACTGGCTGTTCATCGACTGGCTGTGGCTGGCGCGCGAGGTGCGCGGCCGCGGCCTCGGCACCGAGCTTCTGGCCCGCGCCGAGGCGCTGGCGCGCGCGCGCGGCTGCACCGACGCCTACACCGACACCTTCAGCTTCCAGGCCCCGCATTTCTGGGAGCGCAATGGCTGGACCGAGGCGGGCCGGCTGGACGGCATGCCGCCCGGCCATGCGCGCATCTGGTATCGCAAGAAACTCTAGGGAAACGCCCGCATGAAAGCCGCCGTCGTCACCGAGCAGGGCCTCGTCGTGAAGGAGGTTCCCGAGCCGAAGCCCGGGCCGGAGCAGGTGCTGATCCGCCTGCGCGCCATCGGGCTGAACCGCGCCGACCTCGGCGTGGCGGCGGGGCACCGGCATGGCAGCATCGGCGGGCCGGGCGCCATCCCGGGGCTGGAGGGCGCGGGCGAGGTGGTGGAGGTGGGCGCCGAGGTGCCGGAGTCCATCCGGCCCGGGATGCGGGTGATGGCCTCGCTGCCCGCCTCCTACGCCGAATACGCGGTGGCGGACTGGGGCCGCGTCACGCCCCTGCCCGAGGCCAACATGTCCTGGGAGGTGGCGGCGAGCCTGCCCATCGCGCTGCAGACCATGCACGACGCGGTGGTGACGCACGGCCTGTGCAAGCCGGGCAGCGCCATCATGATCCAGGGCGCCTCCTCCGGCGTCGGGCTGATGGGGCTGCAGATCGCGCGGCTGATGGGCGCCTCGGTCGTGGTGGGCAGCTCGACCAACCCGCAGCGGCGCGCCCGGCTGGCCGAGTTCGGCGCCACCCTGGCGGTGGACACGAACGACCCCGCCTGGGTGGCGCAGGTGCTGGAAGCCACCGGCGGGCGCGGCGTGGATGCGGTGGTGGACATGGTCTCGGGCCCGCTCGTCTCGCAGGCCCTCTCGGCCACCGCCATCCTGGGACGGATCGTCAATGTGGGGCGGCTGGGCGGCATGAAGGCGGAGTTCGACTTCGACCTGCATGCGGCGCGGCGCATCAGCTACATCGGCGTCACCTTCCGCACCCGCAGCGTGGCGGAGGTGCGCGAGATCGTCCGCCGCATGCGCGAGGATCTCTGGGCACCGCTCTCCGAGGGCCGGCTGCGCCTGCCCATCGATCGCGTGTTCCCGTTGGACGAGGTGGCGGCGGCGCTGGCGCACATGAAGGCCAACGCGCATTTCGGAAAGATCGTGATGGTGACGGGTTGAGCGACGGCGCTCCTCCGCTTACCATTCCCTTTCATGGGGCGGCGATGCCCCGCCCCCGCAAGGACCAGGAGCGCGGCCATGCGACTGACCAACCTTCTGGTCTTTCTCGGCCTCTGGCTGTCCGGGAGCGCGCTGGTCTATGCCGCGCAGCGCCGCGCCTTCCGCCGCATCCATGACCGCTCGGCCCAGAGCATGGGCCGGGGTGGAGAGTTGTTCGTCTCCGCCCTCGCCGGGCTGATCCTGGCCATGGTGGCGATGGTGGCCGCCACCTTCGCCTATCACGGGCTGCGGTAGGCCGGCCCGTCAGCCCGCCAGGGCCGCGCGGATCGCCGCCAGCGCCTCGGCCGCCTTCTCCGCCTCGGGGCCGCCGGCCTGGGCCATGTCCGGCCGGCCGCCGCCGCCCTTGCCGCCCACCGCCGCGGCGGCGGCGCGCACCAGCGCCACCGCATCGGCCCGGCCCCTCGCCGCCTCGGCCACGCCCACCACGATGCTGGCCTTGCCGCCCTCGGTGGAGACGAGCGCCGCCACATCGGCGCTGCCGGATTTCAGGATGGCCTCGGCCAGGCCCTTGAGGTCGCGCGCCGGCACCGCGCCCAGTTCGCGCAGCGCCACGCGCAGCCCGCCCAGGGTCTCGACCTCGGCGGCCGCGCTGCCGGTGGCGAGCTTGCGGCGCGTCTCGGCCAGCTCGCGCTCCAGCCGGCGGCGCTCCTCCAGCAGCGCGGCAAGGCGGGCGGGGAGTTCGGCGGGGCTCGCCTTCAGCGCGGCCGCGGCCTCGCGCAGCAGCCGCGCCTCCTCCTCCACCACGGCGAGCGCGGCCGCGCCCGTCACCGCCTCCACGCGGCGCACGCCTGCACTCACCGCGCCCTCGCCGATCAGGCGGAACAGGCCGATGTCGCCGGTGCGGCGCACATGGGTGCCGCCGCAGAGCTCGATGGAGTAGTGGCCGCCGCGGGCGGTCGCCGCCTCGTCGCGGCCCATGGCGACGACGCGCACCTCCTCGCCATACTTCTCGCCGAACAGGGCCATCGCGCCCTCGGCCACCGCGGCCTCGGGCGTCATCAGCCGCGTCGTCACCTCGGCGTTCTCGCGGATGCGCGCGTTCACCTCGGCCTCGACCCAGGCCAGATCCTCGGGCGTCATGGGCGTGGGCTGGCTCACGTCGAAGCGCAACCGGTCGGGCGCCACCAGGCTGCCCTTCTGCGCCACATGGGTGCCGAGGCGCCGGCGCAGCGCCTCGTGCAGCAGATGCGTGGCCGAGTGGTGCGCGCGGATGGCGCTGCGCCGCGCATGGTCCACCTCCGCCACCACGGGCATGCCCACGCTCACGTCGCCATGCTCGACCACGCCCAGATGCACGAAGAGGTCGCCGAGCTTCTTCTGCGTGTCGCGGACGCGGATCACCGCCTCGCCCGCGCGGATCACGCCGGCGTCGCCGACCTGCCCGCCGCTCTCGCCGTAGAAGGGCGTCTGGTTGAGGATGACCGCGACCTCGCGGCCCTGGGCGACGCTGCTCACGCTCGCGCCATCGGCGACGAGGGCGGTGATCGTCGCCTCGGCGCGCTCGGTGGCGTAGCCGAGGAACTCGGTGGCGCCGAGCTTCTCCTTGAGGTCGAACCAGAGGCTTTCGGTGGCGGCCTCGCCGCTGCCCGCCCAGGCGGCGCGGGCGCGGCGCTTCTGCTCGGCCATCGCGGCCTCGAAGCCCGCCACGTCCACCGCGCGGCCCTCGGCGCGCAGCGCGTCCTGCGTGAGGTCCAGAGGAAAGCCGTAGGTGTCGTAGAGGCGGAAGGCGACATCGCCGGGCAGGGCCTGGCCGGCGCCGAGCTTCGCCGTCTCCTGCTCCAGCAGGTGCAGCCCGCGCTCGAGCAGCGAGCGGAAGCGCGTCTCCTCGAGCTTCAGCGTCTCGGTGATCAGCGCCGCGGCGCGCGAGAGCTCCGG
>JBKBSR010000183.1:0-6489 GCA_046291055.1 Roseococcus sp. | reverse complement strand
CCAGAGCGCGCCGCCCGCCGCCACCGCCTCGAACAGGCGGATCAGCATGGACCAGCGCATCAGCCGCGCCTCGGGGAGCGGAACGGCCTCGGGCGCCGCCTCGCCGCCGCGCAGCGTCCAGCCGGCGGCGCGCCGCGCCTCCACCACCACGCGGAAGCGCGCCGCCGCGCCCCTTCCGTAGCGTTCGGCGAGGAAGGCCTCGACCTCCGCGAGACCGGCGACGGAGAGGCCCCGGCGGTGGCGGCGCCAGGCGCGCATCACCTCGCGCGCGTCGAGCAGCGCCTCCAGCCCTTCCCAGGCCCCCTCGTGGAAAGGCTCGGCGAGCCAGAGCCCGGCCCAGCGCAGCAGATAGGCGAGGCGGGCCGCGCCCTCGGCCAGCAGCTCCGGCGCGCCGCCCCAGCGCAGCACGCCCCAGAGCGCCGCGGCCCCGACCACGCCGAGCCCCGCCGTGACCGCGAGGGTGCCGGCCCCCAGCCCCACCGCGGCGAAGCCCAGCGCGCCGAGGGCGGAGGCGTCCAGCAGCAGCAGCAGCCCGGCGCGCAGCCGGGCGCGCAGCCCGACCGGACGCGGCCGGCGCCGCCGCGTCATCCGGGAAGGGGCGGGAGGCGCCGCGCCTTGGGCGGCCAGCAGGGCGCGCGAGCGGGCGAGCAGCCGCGCGACATCCTCCCGCCTCTCGGCAAGGCCGCTCTGCTCCAGCCGCGCGACGAGCGCGCGCAATTCCGCCTGGCGGGCCGCCTCCGCGCGCATCCGCACCTCCTGCGGCCACTCTGCGCGGCGGGCCTTGACAGGCGGTGAATCCGCTACGCCGCGAGAGGCCCCGGATCCTCCCCGCCCGCGTAGCGCACCAGCGCCGCGACGCGCGCGGCGATGGGCGGGTGGGTGGCCCAGAGCGCCGGCCCGCGGGAGAGCGCGGCGTCGTCCAGCAGCATCGCGCGCACCAGGCTCGGCAGTTCCGGCAGGGCGCTGCGCCCCTCGATGCGGCGCAGCGCGCGGATCATGGCATTGGCGTCGCCGGTCAGCCGCACCGCCTCGGCATCGGCCTGGAACTCCCGGTTGCGCGAGAGGGCGAAGCGCAGCGCCACCCCGAGCGCGGCCGCGAGCAGGATGAGCAGCAGCCCCAGCAGCGCCGCCGCCCCCGCGCCCCGGCGCTGGTCCCCGCCGCCGCGCGGCAGGCGCAGGCGCGCGCGCGAGAAGCCCTCGACGAAGAAGGTCAGCATCCCCGCGAAGATCGCCGCCACCACGGCGAGCCGCGCATCGCCGCCGCGGATGTGCGCAAGCTCATGCGCCAGCACCGCGCGCAGTTCCTCGCGGCCCAGCGCATCGAGCAGGCCGCGCGTCACGGTCACCTGCCCTTCGGCGCGCGAGAGGCCGGAGGCGAAGGCATTCAGCGCCGGCGTCTCCATTACCGCCAGCCGCGGCATGCGCTCGCCGCGGCTGATGCACAGCGCCTCCATCTCGTTCCACAGCAGCGGCTCCTCGCGCCGCGTGACGGGGCGCGCGCCGGTCACGCCGTCGAGCAGGCGCTGATGCGCGAACCAGGCAATGGCGAACCACAGCAGCGCGAGCATCCCCCCCAACAGCAGGAAGCCGGGCAGCGCGCTCCAGGCGAGGCGAAGGGCCTGCGCCTCCGTCTCCTCCACCGCGGCGGCGAAGATCAGCGCGAGGCCGAAGAGCAGCATCGCCAGCAGCAGCGGAAAGCCGGCCAGCAGCAGGGCGCATTTCCAGTTGTTGTTCCAGACGCGGGTGGAGAGGCCGATGGCCTGCATCCCTCAGAACTTCACCTCGGGCGGGGCCTGGGCGGCGGCGCGCTCGGCCTCGCCCAGCTCGAAGAAGCCGCGCCGGGCGAAGCCGAGCGGGCGGGCGAGGAAGACCATCGGCACCTGCTCGGTGGCCGTGTTGTATTCCTGCACCGCGTTGTTGAAGAAGCGCCGGGCGGCGGCGATGCGGTTCTCGAGTTCCGACAGCTCCCGCTGCAGCTCGAGGAAGTTCGCGTTGGCCTTGAGCTCGGGATAGGATTCCGCCAGGGCGAAGAGCTGGCGCAGAGCCCCCTGCAGCGCCCCTTCCGCCGCGCCCGCCGCCTCGGGCCCCCGCGCGGCCAGGGCGCTGTTGCGCGCGCGCACCACGGCCTCCAGCGTCTCGCGCTCATGGCCGGCATAGCCCTTTACCGTGGCGACCAGGTTCGGGATCACGTCGTGCCGCTGCTTGAGCTGCACCTCGACGTCCGCCCAGGCTTGGTTGGTCACCTGCCGCAGCGCGACCAGGCGGTTGTAGAGCAGCACCAGAAGCCCGATCGCCGCCAGGACGAGGGCGAGAATGATCCATTCCATCGGCGGTTTCTCCTGCGGCCGCCCGCGCAGGCTAGCCGCATCCGCCCGCGCCGGCCCAGCGCCCCTTGCGCCGGGGGCCCGCTTGGCCTATGCGCGCCGCTTCAACGGCCGGGCCGCCATCGCGGCCTGCCGCATCCCACAAGGCCGCGCGATGAAGCCCGACACCCACCCCGACTATCACGAGATCACCGTCATCATGACGGACGGCACCACCTTCACCACGCGGAGCTGCTGGGGCAAGCCGGGCGACACGCTGCGCCTCGACATCGACCCGAAGAGCCATCCGGCCTGGACGGGCGTGCAGCGCATCATCGACACGGGCGGCCAGGTGGCCAAGTTCAACAAGAAGTTCGGCGGGCTCGGCATCAAGAAGTAGCTGCCCGGCGCCTGTTTCCAACGCGCCAGGAAGCGCCCCGCCGGGCTGGCCCGCGCGGGGCGTTCGAGGTTGCGCCCCCCCTCTTGAAGCGCGGCCGCGCGCTGCCTAGCTCATCCTCCGCCAGGGCGCCCGCATGGGGCCCCGGCGCGGACCCCAAGCGACGCCGCCCCCGCGGGGTGTCGCGACAGGGCCGCCCTACTCGAACCTTGCTCCTGAAGGGGGTTCCATGAACGCGATCGATTTCTCTCCGCTGCTGCGCACCGCCATCGGCTTCGACCGCTTCGCCCGCCTGCTCGACGGCGCGCGGATGCAGGCCGAGGCGCAGTCCTACCCGCCCTACAACATCGAGGTGACGGGCGATGACAGCTATGTGCTCACCATGGCCGTGGCCGGCTTCGCGCCCGAGGATCTGGAGGTGGTGGTGCGCGAGGACACGCTGACCATCAGCGGCAAGGCCAGCCAGCCCCAGCCCGAGGCCGAGCGCCGCTTCCTGCACCGCGGCATCGCCGGCCGCGCCTTCGAGCGCCGCTTCGTGCTCGCCGACCATCTCGTGGTCCAGGGCGCGCGGCTGGAGAACGGGCTGCTGCACATCGCCCTCAAGCGCGAGGTGCCCGAGGCGCTGAAGCCGCGGCGCATCGCCATCCAGGCGGCCGCGCCCGCCGCGCGGCCGGTGATCGAGCAGGCGGCCTGATCCGCAGACCGGCTGACCGGCTCTGCCCGACGGGCCGGCGGGGGCGACCCGCCGGCCCTTTTTCCTGCGGCCCTGGCATCGAGCGTTGCGCCCGCGCAGCGCCCGCCGCCAATATCCGCGCAGGATGCGGCGCGAGGGAGGCGCGGGATGCGGGCTGTGCGGCAGGGTGTCGCGATCGCGGTCGCCTTGGCGGCCTCCGGCCTCGAGGCTGCGGCGCAGGATCGCGTGATCCGCCGCGACACCTCCGGCGCCTGGGAGGTCGAGGAAAGCGCCCGCGGCAGCGAGCCCAACCTGTGCATGATGTCGAGCTCGACGCCGGATGGGCGCTCCTTCGCCGTCACCTTCCTCGGCGGGGCCAATGCGCTGACGGTGGTGGTCTCCAGCCGCGGCTGGCGCATCCCCTCCGGCCTCAGGGTGCCGATCCGCTACTGGATCGACGGCAACACCCCCTGGAACGCCCAGGCCCAGGCCTCGCGCGACGGGCAGGCGCTGGTCTTCACCATCGGGCGGGACACCATGTCGGAGTGGGAACGCCAGTGGCGGCTGGGCGCGGTGATGACCATCAGCTTCCCGCAGGGCAACGAGGCGCCCTGGCGTTTCACCCTGACCGGCACCAACGCCGCAACCAGCCTGTTCGTGGCGTGCATGGCGCGGGCCAACGCCACCGCGCGCGCGCCCGGCGCGCCCGCGCAGCCGCATGCCGGCCCCTCGCAGCCCTTCAGCGCCCCGGCGCCCCAGCCCGTGCCAGCGCCGCCGTCACCGGCCGGGCCGCCCACCAAGGGGGCCTCCCCGGCGCCCGCACCCATGCCGGGGCCGGGGCCAGCGCCCTCGCCCATGCCCGCCCCCGCCTTCCAGCCGCGCGCGGGCGAGTTGCGGACCTGATACGGGCGGCATGACATGCCGCCCGTTTCGCGCACGCCGGGTTGGGGCCAGGCGAGGCGGCGGCGTGCCGAAACAGAGGCTTGCCAGCGGCCGCTGGCATGAACGGGCGGGACGGGCGTCAGCCCCCCTGCCCGGCCTCGGGCAGCATATGGCCGAAGCGCTCGGCCTTGGTGGCCAGGTAGCGGTCGTTCACCCCGTTGCCGGCGAAGGCGTGCGCCTCCCGGCCCGCCACCTCGATGCCGCAGGCGGCCAGCGCGGCCAGCTTGTCGGGGTTGTTCGTCAGCAGCCGCACGCGCGGGATGCCGAGTTCGCGCAGCATGGTGGCGGCGACGAGGAAGTTGCGCTCATCGGCACCATAGCCCAGGGCGCGGTTGGCATCCAGCGTGTCCAGCCCCGCATCCTGCAGCGTGTAGGCCCGCAGCTTGTTCACGAGACCGATGCCCCGCCCCTCCTGCGCCAGGTAGAGCAGCACTCCGGCCCCCGCCTCCGCCATCCGGCGCAGTGCGCCGCGAAGCTGCGGCCCGCAGTCGCAGCGCAGCGAGCCGAGCAGATCGCCCGTGAAGCATTCGGAATGAACCCGCGCCAGCGGCGCGCCGCCCTCGGCCACCAGGTGCTCTGGCGCGCCGACCAGCATGGCCAGGTGCTCGATGCCGCCGTCGGCCGCGCGGAAGGCGACGATGCGCGTGTCCTTCGCGTCTTCCAGCGGCACATGCGCCTCGCCCACCCGGCGCAGGGTGGTGGCCGCGGAGAGCGGGTAGGCGGCCAGCGCCCCGGCATCGAGCGCCATGATCGCCCCGCCCTGCGCAGCGGCCCGCTCCCGCGCGGGCACGGCGACGAGGGCGGGCAGCAGCCGGCCGAGCTTGGCGAGCGAGAGCGCGAGCGCCCCCAGCGCCGGGGTGGGGGCGCGCTCGCCCGGCTGGCCCTCGGGGCCGAGGAGAAGTTCGGCCGTGGGGTCCGCCAGGGCGCGCAGCCGCTCGGGGTTGGTGAGCTCGGCCGGCAGGCGCAGCGCCACCGCCTCGCCATCGGCCGAGCGCGCCGGCATGGGGCGATGCGCCAGCGCGGCCGCGCGCACGGGCGAGAGCAGCAGAACCGGCGGCGCGCCGGCGGCGGCGAGCAGTTCGGACAGGCCCTGGGCGCCCACCGTCTCGGCGGCGGCGACCAGAAGCCCCGGCCCCGCGCCGCCCTGCACCAGAACCGGCGTGCCCCGGCGCAGGTCGGAGACGGCGCGATGCACGGCGCGCATGGCCAGGGCTTCGGGCGGAAGGGGGGCTTCGCGGCGCTCCGCCGTGGCGGCTTGGGCGTTCATGTGACGGGGCATCCCCTCGATCGCGTCAGGCATAGTTCCGTTCCAATGTGGCGACGGCGTGCCCGCTGCCAGGGTGTGCGGATGAAGTTTTCTTCGTCTTGGCGCATGGTCCGGCCCATGGCCTTATGGTCGCGCCGCGGGGGCAGGGGCGGGGCGAGGGCCTCGCCAGGGAGAGGGGCGGCGGTTTCGGCATGGCGGCGCGGCGCCTTCTACTGCTGACCGATGACCCGGCCCTGGCCGCGCTGCTGCCCGCGCAGCTCGCGCAGGGCACCGAGTTCCGGGCGGAGCCCGAGGCCCCGCCGGCCGGCGAGGCGCGGCTCAGCGCCGCCCAGGGCCGGCTGGAGGCCACGCTGCTCGACGCCGCCGCCGCCCCCGGCGCGGCGCATTGGGCGCCACGGCTGCGCGCCGCCGGGGGTGGGCGGCCGGTGCTGGTGCTGGGGGCCGAGGCGCCGCCCGAGGGCGCGGCGGAGGCGCTGCCCAAGCCGCTGCGCCTGCCCGATCTCGTGGCGCGGCTGCGCGGGGTGCTGGCCGCCTTCGAGGCCTCGCCGGAGGCCACCATCCCGCTCGGCGGCCTCGCCTTCCACCCGGTGGGCCGCTTCCTCGCCGCGCCCGGGGGCGCGCGCATCCGCCTGACGGAGAAGGAGGCCGCGATCCTGCTGCACCTGCACCGGGCCGAGGGCCGCAGCGTGCCGCGCGCGGAACTGCTGGGCGAGGTGTGGGGCTACGCGCGCAGCGTCAGCACCCACACGCTGGAGACGCACATCTACCGGCTGCGCCGCAAGATCGAGGCCGCGCCCGGCGGCGCGGCCCTGCTGGTGACGGAGGAGGGCGGCTACCGCCTCGGCGCCGCCCCCGCCGCCGATCAGATGCTAATCAGGTCACCACCCAAAACATTGCTTTGATACCC
>JBKBSR010000182.1:0-6508 GCA_046291055.1 Roseococcus sp. | reverse complement strand
GTCGGCGCTGATCGAGGTCACGCCCGGCGCGCGGAAATCCCAGAGCGGCAGCGCCACGCCCAGCTCCTCCAGGAAGGGGTTGAGGAAGCCGCCCACGCAGGCGTCCACATGCAGCCAGAGCCCGCGCCGCCGCGCGAGTTCGCCGAGCTCGGCGATTCGGTCCACCGTGCCGAAGGGGTAGTTGGGCGCGGAGCCGATGAGCGCCACCGTGTCCGCATCGCAGGCCGCCTCCATCGCCGCCACGTCGCTCCGGCGTTCGGCATCGGCGGGGATGCGCCGCACCTCCATGCCGAGATACCAGGCCGCGCGGTCGAAGGTGAGGTGCGCCGTGTCGGGCAGCACGATGTTGGGCCGCGCGCGCCCGCCCTGCTCGCGCGCCGCGAGCATGGCGAGGAAGATGCTCTCGCTGCCCCCGGAGGTGAAGCTGCCGCCCGCCCCCGCGGGCGCGTGGAGGAGCGACAGCCCCATCTCCACCACCTCGGATTCGAGGCGCGCGAGGCTCGGGAAGGCCCTCTGGCCGAGGTTGTTCTCGGTCCAGAACTGCAGGTAGGCCTCCTGCTGCACGCGCTCCAGCGCCTCGTCGAGGTAGTAGAAGAACACCGCCATGCGGCCGCGCTTCCAGGAATAGTCGCGCGCCTTGGCGGCGATCAGCGCCTCTTTCAGCGCGGGCCAGTCCTGGCCGGTCTCGGGCAGGGCGAGCATGGGTTTCCTCCCTCGTTCCGGCTATTCCATCATCGGCGGAGGCGGGAGAAAAGCGCGATGCGGCTCGGCATGGTCGGACTGGGGCGGATGGGCGGCAACCTGCTGCGGCGCGCCATGCGCGCGGGCATCCCGGGCGCGGGCTTCGACCGGGACGCGCAGGCGGTGGCGGCGCTGGCGGCCGAGGGGGCCACGCCCGCCGGCAGCCTCGCGGAGCTCGTCGCCGCGCTGCCCGCGCCGCGCAGCCTCTGGGTGATGCTGCCCGCGGGCGAGGCCACCGAGGCGGCGCTGCGCGACCTGCACGGGCTGCTCGCGCCCGGCGACACGATCATCGAGGGCGGCAACAGCTTCTGGAAGGACAGCGCCCGCCGCGGCGCCGAGGCGCGCGCGCGCGGGCTGCACTACCTGGATGTGGGCACTTCCGGCGGCGTCTGGGGCCTCTCGCGCGGCTATTGCCTGATGATCGGCGGCGAGGCGGAGGTGGTGGAGCGCCACGACGCGCTGTGGCGCGCGCTGGCGCCCGGCGAGGCCGCGGCACCCCCCACCCCGGGCCGTGACGGCGATCCGCGCCCCGCGCGGGGCTATGTGCATTGCGGGCCGAACGGCGCGGGGCACTACGCGAAGATGGTCCACAACGGCATCGAGTACGGGATGATGCAGGCCATGGCCGAGGGGCTGGACCTGCTGCGCCGCGCCCCCGCCCCGCTCGACTTCGCGCTGGAGGATGTGACCGAGGCCTGGCGGCGCGGCAGCGTCATCGCCTCCTGGCTGCTCGACCTCACGGCGCAGGCGCTGGCGGCGGATCCCGATCTCGCCGGCTATTCCGGCCATGTCGGCGATTCCGGCGAGGGCCGCTGGACGGTGGACACGGCGGTCGAGAACGGCGTGCCCGTGCCCGTGCTGGCCGCAAGCCTGTTCGCGCGCTTCCGCTCGCGCGGGGAGGAGAACTTCGCGGACAAGGCCCTCTCGGCGATGCGCAAGGGCTTCGGGGGGCATCTCGAGTCGCCGAAGCCGTGACCCGGCGCCTGCTGCTCATGGGCGTCTCGGGCTCGGGCAAGTCCACCGTCGGACGGATGCTCGCCGAGGCGCTGTCCCTGCCCTTCGCGGATGCGGATGATTTCCACCCGCCCGCGAACATCGCCAAGATGCGCGCCGGCACGCCGCTGACCGACGAGGACCGCTGGCCCTGGCTGGATGCGCTCGGCGCCTGGCTGGCCGCGCAGCCGGCGGGCGGGGTGGTGGCCTGCTCGGCCCTCAAGCGCGCCTATCGCGACCGGCTGCGCGCCGCCCTGCCCGGGCTGCGGCTGCTCTTCCTGCACGGGGATGCGGCGCTGATCGCCGCGCGCCAGGCCGCCCGCCCCGGCCATTTCATGCCGCCCGCCCTGATGGCGAGCCAGCTCGCCACGCTGGAGCCGCCGGCGCCGGAGGAGGGGGCGGTGCTGCTCGATGTGCGCGACCCGCCCGTGGCCCTCGTCGCGCGCGCGCTCGAATCCCTGTAAGCACGGGGCCAAACAGGGAGGTTCGAGAATGGCCTTGAGCTACGTCCATGGCGCCTCGTCCACGCCGCTGCTCGGCGAGACGATCGGCGCGAATTTCCGCAACACGGTGGCGCGCTTCCCCGACCGCACGGCGCTGGTGGTGCGCCAGCAGGGGGTGCGCTGGAGCTATGCCGCGATGCTCGCCCATGCCGAGAACGTCGCGGCGAACCTGCTCGCCCTCGGCCTTGAACCGGGCGAGCGCGTGGGCATCTGGTCGCCCAACAACGCGGAATGGGCGCTGACGCAATACGCCACGGCGCTCGCCGGGCTCGTGCTGGTCAACATCAACCCGGCCTACCGCCTGGCCGAGCTGGAATACGCGGTGAACAAGGTGGGCTGCGCGGCCATCGTCACCGCCACGCGATTCAAGACCAGCGACTACGTGGCGATGCTCGACATCCTGGGCGCGGAGAAGCTGCCCACGCTGCGCCACCGCTTCCAGATCGGCCCCGAGACCGCCCCCGGCTACCGCAACTTCGCCGAGCTCATGCAGCCCGCCCCCGAGGCCGCGCGCGCGCGCCTGCACGCCGTCGAGGCGCGGCTGCAGATGGACGACCCCATCAACATCCAGTTCACCTCCGGCACCACGGGCGCGCCGAAGGGTGCCACGCTCACCCACCACAACATCCTCAACAACGGCTTCTTCGTGGCCGAGGCGCAGCGCATCACGCACGAGGACAAGATCTGCATCCCCGTGCCGCTCTACCACTGCTTCGGCATGGTGATGGGCAATCTCGGCTGCACCACCCATGGCGCCACCATGGTCTATCCCGGCGAGGGGTTCGACCCGCTCGCCACGCTGCAGGCCGTGGCGGAGGAGCGCTGCACCTCGCTCTACGGCGTGCCCACCATGTTCATCGCGCAGCTCAACCACCCCGATTTCGCCCGCTTCGACCTGACCAGCCTGCGCACCGGCATCATGGCGGGCTCGCCCTGCCCGATCGAGGTGATGCGCCGCTGCATCAGCGACATGCACATGCGCGAGGTGACCATCGCCTACGGCATGACGGAGACGAGCCCCGTCAGCTTCCAGTCGAGCGTGACCGACAGCGTGGAGCGGCGCGTCTCCACCGTCGGCCGCGTGCAGCCGCACATCGAGGTGAAGATCGTGGACGCCGAGGGCCGCGTGGTGCCGCGCGGCACGCCGGGCGAGCTCTGCACGCGCGGATACTCCGTGATGCTCGGCTACTGGAACGACGAGGCGCGCACGAAGGAGGCGATAGACCCCGCCGGCTGGATGCACACCGGAGACCTCGCGGTGATCGACGAGGAGGGGTTCTGCAACATCGTCGGCCGCATCAAGGATCTCGTGATCCGCGGCGGCGAGAACGTCTATCCGCGCGAGGTGGAGGAGTTCCTCTACCGCCACCCCAAGGTCGCGGATGTGCAGGTGATCGGCGTGCCCGATCCGCGCTACGGCGAGGAGATCTGCGCCTGGATCCGCCTCAAGCCCGGCGAGAGCGCGACGGCGGAGGAGATCCAGCTCTTCTGCAAGGACCAGATCGCCCATTACAAGGTGCCGCGCATCATCCGCTTCGTCGAGGAGTTCCCGATGACGGTGACGGGCAAGGTGCAGAAATACCTGATGCGCGAGCGCATGATCGAGGAGCTCCGCCTCGAGGTGCAGAAGACCGCCTGAGATTGACGCCGCGCCGGAGCGGCCCGAAAAGCGCGGCCGCGAAAGGAACCCCCGCCATGCCGCTCTCCGCCGAGATCAAGTCCCAGCTCGAGACCATCACCACCGCGACGCTGACGACGGTGCTGCTGAAGAAGGGGCTGCGCACCGTCTGGATGAAGGGCGCCGCGCCCTTCTCGCCCGCGGCGCAGGGCAGGCGCCTGGTGGGCGAGGCCTTCACCCTGCGCTTCGTGCCGGCGCGCGAGGATCTGGCCACGCCCGCCTCCTGGTCCAACCCCATCAGCACCCGCGCGGCCATCGAGGCGATGCCCGAGGGCGTGATCGCGGTGGCGGACGCGATGGGCCGCACCGATGCCGGCATCTTCGGCGACATCCTCTGCGCGCGGCTGGCCAGGCGCGGCGTGACGGCGCTGGTGACGGACGGCGCGGTGCGCGACGTGGCGGGCGTGAACGGCACGGGCCTTCCCGTGTGGTGCGCCGGCGGCGCGGCGCCGCCCTCGGTCGCGAGCCTCACCTTCGTCGGCTGGCAGGAGCCCATCGGCTGCGGCGGCGTGGCCGTCTTCCCCGGCGACGTGGTGGTGTGCGACGGCGATGGCTGCGTGCTGATCCCGAAGGACATGGTGGAGGCCGTGACCGCCGAGGCGCTGGAGCAGGAGCGCCTCGAGGGCTGGATCATGAAGCAGGTGGAGGCCGGCCACGCCCTGCCCGGCCTCTACCCCGCCAATGCCGAGAACAAGGCCCGCTACGAGGCGGACAAGGCGGCCGGGCGCGCCTGAACGGGCGGCATGTCCTGCCGCCCGTATCAGCAGCGCAGGAACAGCTCCTGCAGGGCCTCGGCCTCGCGCGTCACGGTCAGGCCCAGCATCAGCAGCACCCGGGCCTTCTGCGGCGTCAGGTTGTCGGCGTGCAGGAAGCCCGCGGCCTTCATCCGGCTGGTGTGGAACACGCGGCCGGAGCCGGCGCGGCTGCTGGCCGCCACCGGCACGCCGCGCGCGACGGCCCGGGCCAGCGCCTCCTCCAGCGCGGGGGTGACGAAGCCGGGGGCGAAGCCGGCGCTGACCAGCCCCTCCGCGCCGGCGGCGAGGAAGGCCTCCACCGCCGCCCCGTCCGCCCCGGCATAGCAGGCCAGGATGTCCACCCGCGGCAGGCGTTCGAGCCGCGCCACCTCGAAGGGCGTCTGCCGCCCCACCGCGCGCAGCGGCCGGCGATACCAGGCGATGGCGTCGGCGTCGGCATGGCCCAGGCAGCCGAGGTCCGGCGCGCGGAAGGTCTGCAGCCGGGCGGTGCTGGTCTTGGTCACCTCGCGCGCCGCGTGGATCTCGTCGTTCATCACCACCAGCGCGCCCAGGCCGCGCGCGCCCGGATCCCCCGCCACGCGGCAGGCGTTGGCCAGGTTCATCCCCGCATCGCTGGACAGGCCCGAGGAGGGGCGCTGCGCCCCCACCACCACGATGGGCGTCTCGCGCTTCCAGGTCAGCGAGAGGAAATAGGCGGTCTCCTCCAGCGAGGCGGTCCCATGGCCGATCACGATGCCATCGGGCGCCTGCGCGGCCGCCACCTCCTCGCACAGCCGCAGCAGTTCGAGCCAATGCGCGGGGCCGAGGGCGGTGGAGGGGATGGCGGCGAAGGGCACGGGCGTCACCTCCGCCACCTCCTGCACCTGGGGCCAGTAGGCCAGCAGCGCCTCGGCCTGCATCATGCGCCCGTGGCGGATGTAGTCGGTGATGTCGAAGGGCCCCTCGCCGAGCGAGGCGATGGTGCCGCCGGTGCCGATGAAGGCGATGCGCGGGCGGCTCATCCCTGCGCCCTCCGCTCGATGATGGAGGTGGTGAGGCGCGCGACGCAGGAGAGTTCCCCGTCGCCGCGGCGCATCTCGATGTTCCAGACATGCACGCTGCGCCCGATGCGCACGGGGGTGCAGAGGGCGCGCACCGTGTCGCCCTTGGGCACCGGGCGCAGGTGGTTCGCGTTCACCTCCAGCCCCACCGCGCCATAGCCCGGCGCGCAGGCCATCAGCGAGGCGACGCTGCCCAGCGTCTCGGCCAGCACCACCGAGACGCCGCCATGCAGGATGCCGAAGGGCTGCACATGGCGCTCGTCCACCGGCATCTCGGCGCGCAGGAAATCCGGGCCGATCTCGGTCAGGCGGATGCCGAGCAGCCCGTTCACCGTGCCGGCGCTGCGGGCGTGGAACTCCTCGATGCTGCCGGGCTGGCGCCAGATGGACATGGGGCGGGGCTCTCCCTTCGCGCGATGCGCGACGAGGATAGGCGCTTCCCGCGCCGCGTCACCCCGGCAGGCGCTCGGCCGCCGCGCGGGCCGCGGCCTGGATGCGCGCCACCACCGCCGCGGCCCCGTTGCGGCGGGAGAGGGAGAGCTGCTCGCCCAGCCCCAGCCGCTCCAGGAAGCCCGGGCCGGTGGCGAGCACCTCCTCCGGGGTGCGCCCGTCGAAGACGCGCAGCAGCAGGGCCAGGATGCCCTGCACGAAGGCCGCATCGCTGGCCGCGCGCAGCCGCAGCCGCCCGCCCTCCTCCCGCGCCACCAGCCAGACGCGCGACTGGCAGCCGGAGACGCGGTTGGCCTCCACCTTCTCCTCCGGCGCGAGGGGAGGGGGGGGGAGGGAAGAAAACAAAGG
>JBKBSR010000181.1:0-6523 GCA_046291055.1 Roseococcus sp. | reverse complement strand
TGCGGCGAATCGGCGCGGAGGGGGGCTTGCCCGCCGCCGCCTATGACCGGCTGGAGGCCTTCGTGGACTCCCTGCCGCGCGCCACGATCGAGGACGCGCTCGCGGCCTTCGCCCTGCTGCCGAAAGGCGCCGCCCGGGCGGCGGCGTGATGGCCGGGCCGCGCATCCCGGCCAACAGCGTCGGCGAGCGCGAATACCGCGACCTCTGCGCCGCCTTCGCGCTCAAGGAGATCGCGCCGCGCTGGCAGGAGGCCGACCGCGAGCGCCTTTTCCCGCGGGAGTTCTACACCGCCGCCGCCCGCGCGGGCCTGGTCGGCGTCGCGCTGCCGGCGGCCGTGGGCGGGGCCGATCTCGGCGCGACGGAGGAGGCCATCCTTCTCGAGGAGTGCTCCAAGGCGAACCCCAACCTCGCCGTCGCCCTGCTGGTGCAGGAGGTGGCCGGCGGTCTGCTGGCGGAGTTCGGCCAGGGCGAGCAGCTCGACCTCGCGCGGGCGAACATCGCGGGCGATTGCCTGCTCGCCATCGCGGTGACGGAGCCCGAGGCCGGCAACGACGTGCAGAACCTGCGCACCCACGCCCGCCGCGACGGGGCGGACTGGGTGCTGTCGGGCATGAAATCCTTCATCACACTGGGGGCGGAGGCGGATGTGCTGGTGCTGCTGGCGCAGACCGAGCCCGGCGGCGGGCGGCGCGGCATGCGCTTCTTCGCGGTGGATCGGCGCAGCGCCGGGCTCGCGGCGAAGCGGATCGAGACCCATGTGAACCGGCCCGCCCCCACCTACCGCATCGTCCTCGACGAGGTGCGCGTGCCCGCGCGGCGGATGATGGAGGCAGGCTTCGCCGAGATCATGGCCGGCTTCAACCGCGAGCGCATCATGGTGGCCGCGCGCTGGCTCGGCCACATGCAGACGGCGCTGGGCTGGGCGGTCGAGTATGCCCGCACGCGCACCGCCTTCGGCCGGGCGATCGGCGCGAACCAGTCCATCGCCTTCCAGCTCGCGCAGTCGCACGCCGATGTGGAGGCGGTGCGCCACCTCACCTACCACGCCGCGCGGCGCTGGGATTCCGGGCTGCCTCTCAGCGAGGTGATCCTCGACGTCTCCACCGCGAAGCTGCTGGCGACGCAGGCGGTGGTGCGGGTGACGCAGACGGCGCTGCATGTCGGCGGCGGCTGGGGGCTGACGGAGGAGCTGCCGGCCATGCGCTACGCCCTCGATGCGCTGGTCGCGCCCGTGACGGTGGGAAGCTGGGAGATCCAGCTCCGCGCCATCGCGCGGCAGATGGGGCTGCCCTGCGACTGATACGGCTTTGACTCCGGCCGGGCGCGCCGGTAGCCTCTCTTTGCGTCCGAGAACAACATTCTGGATGGAGAATGTGAGCGGCTACTCCGCCATCCGCTGGCGCGTCGAGCAGGGCGTGGGCGTGCTGACGCTCCACCGCCCGGACAAGCGCAACGCGCTCGACCTCGCGATGCGCGAGGAGATCTCCGACGTGGTGCTGCGCGTCAGGCGCGAGGCCGAGGTGAAGGCGCTGGTCATCACCGGCGCGGGCGGGGCCTTCTGCGCCGGCGGCGATCTCTCGGCGCTCGCCGGCGCGCGCATGGACGCGGCCGCGGCCCGCCAGCGCATCCGCGACCTGCACATGTGGTTCCCCGAGCTGGTGAACCTCGAGAAGCCGGTGATCGCGGCGGTGGACGGGCCCGCCTTCGGCGCCGGCTTCATGCTGGCGCTCTGCGCCGATTTCGTGCTGGCCAGCCCGCGCGCGCGCTTCTGCGCCGTGTTCGTCCGCATCGGCCTCGTGCCCGATCTCGGCGGCTTCTGGCTGCTGCCGCGCGTCGTCGGCCTGCAGCGCGCGAAGGAACTCGCCCTCACCGGCCGCACGGTGGACGCGGAGGAGGCCCGGCGCCTGGGCATCGTGCTGGAGGTGCATCCCGAGGAGGCGCTGCTCGCGCGCGCCATGGCCTTCGCGGGGCGCTTCCGCCACGCCTCCACCGCCGCGCTCGGCATGGCGAAATCGGCGATGAACCAGTCCTACAACCTCGACCAGCGCACTTTGGCGGAGCTGGAGGCCTATGCCCAGGCGCTCGCCATCACCAGCGCCGAGCATGGCGAGGCGGTGCGCCGCTTCCTCGACAAGCAGCCCTTGCCCTTCGACTGGGACCGGATGGCCGGCGGGGCGGAGGAGGCATGATGCGCGCCGCCATCACCGGCATCGGCGAGACGGCGGTGGGCGAGCTTCCCGGCTCCTCCTGCATGGGGCTGCACAGCGAGGCCGCCATATGCGCGCTGGATGATGCCGGGCTCTCGCCGGGCGAGCTCGACGGCGTGCTCTGCGCCTATTCCTTCACCGAGCCGCACCTGATGCTCGCCTCGGTGTTCTGCGAGTCCTTCGGCATCCAGCCCGCCTGGTCCGCCGCCATCCAGTGCGGCGGCGCGACGGGCTGCGTGGCGGTGATGCAAGCGGCGGCGCTGGTCGAGGCCGGGCTGTGCCGGCATGTCCTGGTGGTGATGGGCGACAACCGCCTCTCCGGCCTCTCGCGCGACAGGGCCGTGGCGGCGCTGGCGGAGGTCGGCCACCCGCAGTTCGAACGCCCCCTGGGCGTCACCATCCCCGCCCTCTACGCGCTCGTCGCGCAGGCCTACATGCACGAGTACGGCGTGAGGGAGGAGCACCTGGCCGCCATGGCCGTGGCCTGCCGCACCCATGCCGCGCGCCACCCCGGCGCGCAGATGCGCACGCCGATCACGGTGGAGGATGTGCTGTCCTCGCGCGTCATCGCCTCGCCGCTCAGGCTGCTCGACTGCTGCCTGATCTCCGACGGCGGCGCGGCGGTCATCGTCAGCGCGCCGGATGCGGCGCGCGACACGCGCCGGCCCGTGCGCCTGCTCGGCGCGGGCCAGAAGACGACGCACGAGCACCTGGTCGCCGCCCCCTCGCTCACCGCCTTCGGCTGCCGCGAGGCCGCCGAACAGGCCTTCGGGCGCGCGGGCGTCACCCCCGCCGACATGGACCTGGCCGAGATCTACGACAGCTTCACCATCACCCTGCTGCTGGAGCTCGAGGCGATCGGCTTCTTCGAGAAGGGCGAGGCCGGGCCGGCCGCGCTGGCGGGCGCGCTCGACCTCGGCGGGCGGCTGCCCTGCAACACCCATGGCGGGCTGCTCTCCTTCGCGCATCCGGGCGCGGCGGGCGGCCTGTTCCATGTGGTGGAGGCCGTGCGCCAGCTCCGCGGCGAGGCCGAGGGGCGCCAGGTGAAGGAGGCCGAGCTCGCCTATGTGCATGGCGATGGCGGCATCCTCTCGGCGCATGCCGCGCTGGTGCTGGGGAGGGCCTGACATGGCGCAGAGGCCGCTGCCCGTCCCCAACGCCGAATCCCGCCCCTTCTGGGAGGGCGCGGCGCGCGGCGTGCTGCGCATCCAGCGCTGTCCGGCCTGCGGCGCGGCGCAGTTCCCGCCGCGCGCCCTCTGCGGCCACTGCCACGCCAAGGCCCCGCCGCGCTGGGAGGAGGCGTGCGGCCGCGGCGTCATCGCCAGCCACACCACCGTCCATCGCGCGCCCTCCGCCGCCTTCCGGGAGGAGGCGCCCTACACCCTCGCCCTCGTCACGCTGGAGGAGGGGCCGCGCCTGCTGGTGCGGCTGCGCGGGGCGGTGGCCCAGGCGGCGCGCATCGGCGCGCCGGTCGTCATCGGCTTCGATCCGCCCGACGGGCCGGACGCCATCGCGCTGCCCCATGCGGAGGCCGCCCCATGACGCTGACCTTCGACGCCTTCCGGCCGGGCCAGGATTTCGGCGCGCACAGCTTCACCCTGGATCGGGCCGTCTTCGCGGCCTGGACCGCGCTCTTCCCGCACGACCCGGCCACCGACACCATGCCCCAGGGCATGACGGCCCCCGTCTTCATGCGCGCCTATGCCGCGCTGCTGCAGCCGCGCCCTCCGGGCAACGTGCATGGGGCGCAGCGTGTCGAGATCATCCGCCTGCCCAGGCTCGGCGAGACCCTCCGCACGGCCATCGCCTGCGCGGGCAAGGAGCGGAAGGGCGAGCGCCGCTGGGTCACGCTCGAGGGCGTCGCCACCGGCGCGTACGGCGCGCCCGCCTTCCGTGCGCGCATGACCGTGCTCTGGGCCGCCTGAGCCATGGACCGCCTGCCCAGCCTGTCCATGACCATGGACCGCGCGGCGATCCTCGCCTGGGCCGCGCTGACCGACGACCACAACCCGCTGCATGTGGACGAGGCCTTCGCCGCCGGAACGCCGTTCGGCCGGCCCATCGCGCACGGCATGCTCTCGCTCAGCCTGCTCTGGCAGGCGCTGCGCCAGGGCCTCGGCGTGGCGGCGCCCATCACGCTGGAGGTGCGCTTCCTGCGGCCCGTGCCGCAGGGCGCGCGCGTCACCGCCGGCGGCGAGCGGCGCGCCGAGGGCGGCTTCGCCGTCTGGGTGCGCGACGAGGCGGGGCAGGAGGTGATCCGCGGCGTCGCCTGGCCCGGGGAGCCGGGGGGATGAGCGGCCATCTCCTCCTCGCCGAGGAGGGGGGCCTCGCGCGGCTCACCCTCGACCGGCCGGCCAAGGTCAATGCGCTGACCGCGGCGATGATGGAGGAGATGGCGAAGCGCCTCGGCGCGCTCGGCCAGCGCGCGGGCCTCGACCTCGTCGTGATCGAGGGGCGCGGGCCCAAGGGCTTCTGCGGCGGCGCGGATGTGCGGGAGTTCGCGGCGGAGGAAGAGGCGCTGCGCCGCCAGCTTCTCGCCTTCTCGGCGCTGATGCTGGCGCTGGAGCGTTCCGCCGTTCCGGTCGCGGTGCTGGCGCATGGGCGCACGCTGGGGGCCGGGGCGGCGATGGCGGCGCTCGCCGATCTCGTCATCGCCGCGGAGGACACCACCCTGGGCTGGCCGGAAATCCAGCTCGGCCTCTTCCCCGCCGTGGTGGCCGCGGTGCTGCGCCGGCGCCTGCCCGAGGCGCTGGTCCATTCGCTGAGCCTGGGCGGACGGCTGCTCTCGGCCGCCGAGGCGCAGGCGATGGGGCTGGTGACCGAGATCCTCCCCGCCGAGGGCTTCGCCGAGGCGGCCGAGGCGCGCCTCGCCTTCCACCGCGCGCGCGCGCCCGCGCTGGCCGCGGCCCGCGCGGCGCGCCCCGCCGGCGCGGCGCTGCTGGAGCGCGATCTCGACGCGGCCTGCGCCCTCCTGCTGCGGCAGCATGCGGCGCCCGCCACCCGCGCGCTGCTGCGCCGATTTGTCGAACCGCGCCCATGACCGCGCGAAGAACGGAAGAAGGGAGGTCACCGTGAACACCATCACCCGACGCAGCATCCTCGCCGCCCCGCTGGCCCTGCCCCCGTTCGCCGCTGGCCCTGCGCGGGCCCAGGAGTGGCGGCCGACGCAGCCGATGCGCATGGTCGTGGCCGCGGCGCCCGGCGGCACGACGGACATCATGGGCCGGCTGCTGGCCACGCATCTGCAGGCGCGCTGGGGCGCCCCCGTCGTCGTGGAGAACAAGGGCGGCGGCGGGGGCACCATCGCCACGCTGGATGTCGTACGCGCCGCCCCGGACGGTCACACCCTGCTGACCGGCAACATCGGCCCGCAGGCCATCGCCTACTCGCTGTTCCGCAACCTGCCCTACCGGCCCGAGCAGTTGCAGCCCGTCTCCAACATGATCCGGGGGCCGAACGTGCTGGTCATCCACCCCTCCATCCCGGCGCGCACGGTGCCCGAGTTCGTCGCGCATCTGCGCGCCAACCCGGGGCGGCTGACCTACGGCACCGCGGGGGTGGGGCAGTCGCCGCATCTCTCGGCCGCCTGGTTCCACCAGCTCACCGGCACCTCCGCCCAGCCCGCGCATTACCGCGGCTCGGCCCCGGCGATGCTCGATCTGCTGGCGGGCAACATCCAGTTCATGTTCGACAACCTCACCACCGCCATCCAGCACATCCGCGGCGAGCGTGTGCGCGCGCTCGCCGTCACCAGCGCGGAGCGCAGCGCGCAGCTCCCCGACCTTCCCGCGCTGCGCGAGACGATGCCCGAGCTGCGCGACTATGACGTGAGCACCTGGTTCGGCATCTTCGCCCCTGCCGGCATCCCGCGCCCCGCGCTGACCGCCATCAACCTCGAGCTGCGCGAGCTTCTGGGCCGCGAGGAGACGCGGCGCCGCTTCGCGGAGATGGGCGGCGTCGCCGCCTATGGCACGCCCGAGGAGTTCTCGGCCTTCGTCCGCAACGAGATCGAGAAGTGGGGCGCGGTGGTGCGCCGCGAGGGCGTGCAGATCGACGTCTCCTGACCCCGCGCCGCGCCCTCCGGGCCACGACATGGCGCTTGGCGAGGGCTGCGGATTCCCCCTATCGTCACGGGCGAGGAAGAGACGCCAGGCGCCCGCGGACCAACCGGAGGTGGCGACCATGGAACTGAATCGCAGGGGTCTTCTCGCGGCGGGCGGCTCGGCCGCCGCGCGTCTCTCCGCGCCTCGCGACACCGCGGCGCAGACCCATGCCGAGACACTGCGCTACGTCACGGGGAACGTGATCAACACGCT
>JBKBSR010000180.1:0-6548 GCA_046291055.1 Roseococcus sp. | reverse complement strand
GCGCGCCGGGCTGCCCTCGTCCACCACCCGCCCCTGCTTGAGCATCAGCACATGCCCGCAGAGGCGCTCCACCTCCGCCATGTTGTGGCTGGCGAGCAGGATGGCGCAGCCCGTCTCCTCCCGATAGGCCTCGAGGCGGGAGCGCACCCAGTCGCCCGTGTCGGGGTCGAGGCTCGCGGTGGGTTCGTCGAGCAGCAGCAGCTCCGGCGTGTTGATCAGCGCTTTGGCCAGCGCCACGCGCGTCTTCTGCCCGGCGGAGAGCTCGCCGGCGGGGCGGTCGAGGAACTCGGTGAGCTGCAGCTCCTCCGCCAGCCGCGCGATGCGCGCGGACAGCCCCCGCACATTGTAGAGGTGGCCATAGACCTGCAGGTTCTCGCGCACCGAGATGCGGTGCGGCAGCGCGATGTAGGGCGAGGAGAAGTTCATCCGCGCGAGTGCGGCGAAGCGGTCGGTCGCCATGTCGTGCCCGAGCGCCAGGATGCGCCCGGATGTGGGCACGAGCAGCCCGAGCAGCATGGCGATGGTGGTGGTCTTGCCCGCCCCGTTGCCGCCGAGCAGCCCGAGCGTCGCGCCGCGCGGCAGGGCGAAGGAGAGGCCCTCCACCGCCGGCGGCCGATCGGGGCGGTAGCGCTTGGTGAGGTTCTCGACGAGCAGCGCGGTCATGGCCGCTCGATAGGCCGGCGCGGGACGCGGGGCCAGCCCGCGCCCGCTAGGATCGGATGTCCGCCCCGCGCGCGGGGAAGGCCAGCGAGATCAGCCAGCAGACCAGCAGCATCGCCGCCGCGCCCAGCAGGCAGGCCAGAAGCCCGCCCCGGAGATAGAACAGCCCCGAGAGCAGCGTGCCCAGGAAGCGCCCCGCCGCATTGGCCGCGTAGTAGAAGCCCACATCCTCGGCCGCCTTCTCGCTGCCCGCATAGGCGAGAACGAGATAGGAATGCACGGAGGAGTTCACCGCGAAGAGCACCCCGAAGACGCAGAGCCCGACCGGCACGTAGAGATCGGGCCGCGGCGCGCCCGCCAGCATGAGGCCCGCCAGGGCGATGGGCACCAGCGCCAGCGCCAGCGACCAGGCGCGCGCCGCCGGCACCTCGGTGGCCAGCCCGTCCTCGCTGCGGCGCACCAGCGCCGGGGCGCTGGCCTGGATCACGCCATAGCCGATGGTCCAGACGGCGAGGAAGCCGCCGACCATGGTGAAGCTCCAGCCGCTCGCATAGAGAAAGACGGGCAGCCCCACCACGAACCACACGTCGCGCGCGCCGAAGAGGAACACCCGCGCCCCCGCCAGCAGGTTGATGCCTGCGTTCCTGGCGAAGAGTTCCCGCGCCGAGCGCGAGGCGCGCGCCTTGCCCATCAGCGGCGGCAGGGAGCGCAGCACGCCAGCCAGCACCAGCGCCAGCGCCGCCGCCATGAGCCAGAGCGCGGCGCGGAAGCCGAAACCCTCCAGCAGCAGCCCGCCCAGGAAGAAGCCCGCCCCCTTCATCGCGTTCTTCGAGCCTGTGAAGAAGGCGACCCAGCGGAACAGCCGGCCCCCGCCCTCGCCGGACGGCGCGCCCCCGAAGGCCGCGTCATGCGTCAGCTTGATGGCGGATTTCGAGGCGGTCTTGGTCAGATCCTTCGCCACGCCGCAGACGCCCTGCGCCACCACCACCCAGGCCACGGACAGCGCCGCGCCCCAGCCCGGCGAGACGGCCGAGAGCAGAAGGAAGCCCAGGATCTGGGCGGAGAGCCCGACGGCCAGCATGCGCGCGATGCCGAAGCGCACCGCCAGCCAGCCGCCGATCAGGTTCGCCGCGATCCCCGCCGCCTCGTAGAGCAGGAACAGCAGGGCGAGGGTGAAGGGCGAATAGCCGAGCCGGTGGAAATGCAGCAGCACCAGCATGCGCAGCGCCCCGTCGGTCAGCGTGAAGCCCCAGTAGGCCAGCGTCACGATCAGGTAGTTGCGCGCGCCCGCGGCGGCGGGAAGGGTGCTGCTGCTCATCGCCTCACAGCCCCGCAGCGCGCATGTGGCAGGCGAGGTCCACCATGCGGCAGGCGTAGCCCATCTCGTTGTCGTACCACGCATAGACCTTGAGCAGCGTGCCGTCGGTCACCATGGTCGAGGGGCCGTCCACGATGGAGCTGCGCGTGTCCTGCGCGTAGTCGCAGGAGACGAGCGGCCGCGCCTCGAAGCCCAGGATGCCGGCGAGCGGCCCGGCCGCCGCGGCGGCGAAGAGGCCGTTCACCTCCTCCACGCTGGTCTCGCGCGTCAGTTCGAACACGCAGTCGGTCAGCGAGGCGTTGAGGATGGGCGCGCGCACCGCATGGCCGTTCAGCTTGCCCTTCAGCTCCGGATAGATCAGCGCGATGGCGGTGGCGCTGCCCGTCGTGGTGGGCTGCAGCGAGAGCATGGCCGAGCGGGCGCGGCGCAGATCCTTGTGCGGCGCGTCCACCACGACATTGGTGTTGGTGGGCGCATGGATGGTGGTGATCTGCCCGTGGCGGATGCCGATGCCCTCGTGCACCACCTTCACCACGGGCGCGAGGCAGTTGGTGGTGCAGGAGGCGGCGGTGACGATCGGGTGCCGCGCGGGGTCGTAGAGATGCTCGTTCACCCCGACCACGACGTTGAGCACGCCGTCGAACTTCACCGGCGCCGCGACGATCACGCGCTTCGCGCCGCGCGCGAGATGGCCGCCCAGCGTCTCGGGGTCGAGGAACTTGCCGGTGCACTCCAGCACGACATCCACGCCGAGATCGCCCCAGGGAATCTCGCCCGGCTTCGCGTGCTCGGAGAAGCCCAGGCGCCGGTCGCCGATGCGGATGGCGTCCCTGCCCTCGGCGGCGATTGGCGCGCGCCAGCGGCCCTGCACGCTGTCGAACTCGAGCAGATGCGCGGTGGCGGCCGCGCCGCCCTTGATCTCGTTGAGATGCACCACCTCGAGGCGGTTGCCCGCGCGCGGATCATCCGCCGGGCGATGCGCCCCGCCCAGGGCGGCCCGCAGCGCGAGCCGCCCGATCCGCCCCATCCCGTTGATTCCGACCTTCATCTCACTCCTTCGCCTCAGGCGCGTTGCAGGTGCGGGTTCGCCAGCTCGTCCAGCCGCGCCTTCAGCGCCATGCGGTCGAGCGAGGCGAGCGGCAGGCTCACGAAGATGCCGATGCGCCTGTGCAGCCCGGCATAGAGCTCGTTCAGCAGGGTGGCGCGCTCGGCGGGGCTGCCGGCGAACTTCGCGGGGTCCGGCAGGGGCCAGCCGGCGGTCACCACCGTCTCGCCGAAATCGGGGCAGGTCTGGCCGTTCAGCACGTCGCAGAGGGTGATGACGAAATCCATCCGCGGCGCGCCCGGCTCCATGAACAGGTTCCAGGATTTGCTGGACAGGGCCGAGACATCGTGGCCGAGCGCCTTGAGCTGGGCGAGCACCTCCGGCATCGGCCCCTCCGGCGAGGGGTCGGAGCCGGCGGAGAAGGCGCGGAAGCGCCCCTCGCCCAGCCGGTTCAGGATCGCCTCGGCCATGATGGAGCGGGCGGAGTTGCGCGTGCACAGGAACAGCACGTTGAAGGCGGGTTCGGACATGACGCTTGCCTCTCTCTGTGTGTTGTTCTCGAAGGCGGTGTCGAAGAGCCGCGCGAGGTCGCCGCAGCGGGCGGGCTGGCCGCCGCAGCAGACCTCGGCGAGATGGGCGAACAGCCCGCGCAGCCGCGCGATCTGCGGCGCATAGACGAGCTGCCGGCCCTGGCGCGTGGGGGCGATCAGCCCCGCCTGCTCGAGCGCGCGCAGATGGAAGGAAAGGGTGGAGGGCGCGACGCCCAGGCGCTGGGCGATCTCGCCCGCCGGCAGGCCGCTCGGCCCCTGGGCCAGCAGCAGGCGCAGCAGCCCGAGGCGCGTGGGCTGGCCCAGGGCGGCGAAGGCGGCGGCGGCCTCGTCATTTTCCATGCTTCCAGAATAGTGGAAGCAAAGCGCGGCCGCCCGTGAAACTTCCGTGACCCGCCTATTCCGCCGCCAGCGGCGAGCGCGCCAGCCGAGCGGGGTCGATCTCCACCTGCTTCATGTCATAGGCGCGCAGCTCCGCATACAGCCGCGGCATCTCCTGCGCGAAGAGGCCGCGCGTCACCCCCGCCGCGAGCCGCGGCGCGCTGATCGCCATGGCGTTGATGGAGCTGCCCGAGGGGCCGAAGCTCATCGTCGTGCCGATGCCGAAGAGGTGGATGTCCGAAATCCAGGGCGTCTCGCCCGGGCGCTTCTCGGTGAAGGCGCTGTTCTGGTCGAGGTAGGGAAACAGGCCGAGGCGCGGGTTCGCCTCCTCGGGCGGGGGCGTGTAGCGGTCCCGCCACTGCGCGATGTTGTGCGCGCAGTGGGCGAGTTCGGGCCGCGCGGCGGGGTCCATCCGCACGCCGGTGCCGAGGATGAGGTAATCCGCCCGGAACTCGCCCGCGGGCGTGCCCAGCACCACGCGCCGCTCCTCGATGCGCGCGCTCTCCCAGGGGCGGCCGACATGCATGGTGAAGTTGGCGTGCTTCATCACGCGGTCGTAGTGGTCCTGCGCGAAGCCCTCGCGCAGGCCGAGGATGTAGGACATGAAGCGCCAGCGCCATTCGTCCGGCATCTCGCCCAGGTGGCGCAGGAAGCCCGCGAAGGTGAGCCAGCGATAGGGCTGCACCACCATGGGCTCGGCGCGGCGGCAGAAGAGGTGGACCTCGGCCGCGCCCTCCTCCAGCGCCACGGCGGCGTTGTCCATGGCCGAGGCGCCGGCGCCCAGCACCGCCACGACCTTGCCGCGCAGCGCGCGGAAATCGATCTCCTCGGCCGTGTGGGCGCGGAAGGCCGCGGGCAGGGCGGCCAGGTGCTCGGGCATCCACCAGTGGCCCACCCCCTCCTGCCCGGTGGCGAGCACCACCTTGCGCGCGTGCAGCGGCCCCTCGCTGGTCTCCACGCGCAGGGCGGGCAGCCCGGCGTCGGTGCGGGCGGGCGAGATGGCGCCCGCCTCCACCTGGTTGCGGACGGGGATGCGGGTGACGCGGCGGAACCAGAGCAGGTAGTCGTTCCACAGCTCCTTCGGGATCCAGCGCATCCGCTCCCAGTCCTCGCGGCCGAAGGCGGCCTCGTGCCAGGCCTGGTAGGTCAGCGAGGGCAGCCGCAGGTCCGGCCCCGTCTGGTCCTTCAGGCTGCGCAGCGCCTTCATGCGGCCGTAGGTGGTCCAGGGCCCCTCGCGCCCGTACTCCGCGCGGTCGAGCACCAGGAGGTTGTCCACCCGGTCGCGCTTCAGCGCATGCGCGACGGCGAGGCCGCATTGCCCGCCGCCGATGATCAGCACATCGAGGATGGGCGCGCCGGCGATGGTCTGCGGCGGCAGCCAGGCTTCGCGCGGATGGGCGGTGAGGTCGAGGTCGCGAAGCGCATCGGCTTCGAGCTCGGCGAGGGTGCGGGGCGCGGGCATGGGGTGAGTGTGGCGATCCTTCGCCGCGGCGCAACATCGCTTGCGGCGGCGGGCCGCGCGGGCCATCTGCCGGGGCATGGTCACGCTCCGCCCCTCGCTCTCCCGCAAGATGGTCGGCTTCGGCGCGCTGGCGCTGGGGCCGCTGGGGCTGCTGCTGCCGGTGATGCCGGGGCTGCCCTTCCTCGCCCTCGGCGTCTGGGTGCTGCGCGACCAGTATCTGTGGGCGCATCGCGGGGTGGACATGATCCGCCGGCGCTGGCCCCAGGCCATCCCGGCCATCGAGGAGCGCGAGCGGCGCGCGCTCGCCTGGTTCGCGCGCAGGACGGCGCCGCTGCGCCGGGTGTTCCGGCGGGGGTGACTACCCCTTGAACTGCCCCCCGCCGTCGATGTCGATCACCGTCCCCGCCAGGTAGCCGGCGCGGGGCGAGGCGCCGAACACCGCCATGGCCGCGATCTCGGCCGGCTCGATGGGCCGGTCGAAGGGAAGGCCGGTCACCATCTCGCGCCAGCGCTCGGCGTCGCCCAGCGCCTGGGCGGCGCGGAAGCGCGCCTGGGTCTCCATGCGGTCGGTGCGCGTCACGGCGGGGTTGATGCCGAAGACGCGCACGCCGTCCTTCTGCGCCTCCGCGCCTACCGCGCTGGTGAAGGCGATCAGCGCCGCATTGCCCGCCGTGCCGGCGATGTAGCCCGGCTTCCAGGCCCGCCCCGCCATGCCGATGATGTTCACGATCACGCCGGACCTGCGCGCGCGCATCTCGGCCAGGAACATCTGCGTCAGGTGGAAATAGCCGAACACCTTGAGCTGCCACGCCTCCATCCAGCGCGCCATGGTGATGTCGGCGATGCCGCCGGAGGGGATGGCGCCGGCGTTGTTCACCAGGATGTCGGCCCCCGCGGCGGCGGCATGGAGCTTCTCGCGCTCCTCCGGGCGGGAGAGGTCGGCCGCGAGCGCCTGGATGGGCGCCTGATACTGCGCGCGCAGCCGCTCGGCCGCGGCCTCGGGCGCGCGGGCGCAGAGCAGCACCGCGCAGCCCTCGGCGGCGAAGGCCTCCGCGCAGGCATAGCCGATGCCCTTGGAGGCGCCGGTCACCACCACGCGCTTGCCGGCCAGTTGCAGGTCCATCCCTCATTCCC
>JBKBSR010000179.1:0-6554 GCA_046291055.1 Roseococcus sp. | reverse complement strand
GTCGCATCAAGGATTTCCGTGGCATCGCCACCCGATACGACAAGACCGCTCGTAACTTCCTCGCCGCCGTCTGCCTCGTCTCCGCCATCACCTACTGGGCGTGATTGAGTCCAGACCCTAGCGGCCCTCAATCCGGGCGGATGTCGTTCTCCCGGATCACCCGGCCCCAGGTCTCGATCTGCCGGTCCAGGAAGGCGGCGAAGGCCGCCGGCCCTTCGTTGCGCAGCTCGATGCCCATGATGTTGGTCAGCCGCTCGCGCACCTCCGGCACCTCGGTGGCCTTGCGGGCGGCGGCCTCCATGCGCGCGAGGATGGGCGGGGGCGTGTTGGCGGGGGCGAGCATGCCCCAGAAGGCCTCGGCCTCCACCCCCGGCAGCCCTGCCTCGGCCATGGTGGGCACCTGGGGAAGGGCGGCGCGCCGGCGCGGGCCCAGCACCGCGAGGGGGCGCAGCACGCCCTGGCGCAGATGCTCGACGAAGATGGTGCCGGTGGCGGCGACGAGATCCGTCTCGCCCGCCATGGCCGCGGTGGCGAGCGGCCCGCCCCCGCGATAGGGCACATGGGTCAGCGAGAAGCCGCCCACCCGCTGCGCCAGCACCATCCCGAGATGCGCGAGGCTGCCATTGCCGATGGTGCCGTAGCTCAGCCGGTCCGGCTGGGCGCGGGCGGCGGCCACCACCTCCTGCATGGTCTGCCAGGGGCGGCTGCGGTGCGTCAGCAGCATGTTCGGCGCGGTGCCGAAGAGCAGGATGGGCGCGAGGTCCCGCCGCGTGTCGAAGCCCATGTTGGGCTGCAGGGTGGGGTTGGTGGCGTGGGTGTCGAAGACGAGCAGGAAGGTCTGCCCGTCCGGCGCGGCGCGGGCCACCTGGGCGGTGCCCAGCGCGCCCGAGGCGCCGCCGCGGTTCTCGATCACCACCGGCGCGCCGATCTCGGCCGAGATGGGCTGCTGGATCAGCCGCGCCAGCGTGTCCACGCTGCCGCCCGGCGGGAAGGGGACCACGAGGCGCACCGGCCCCGCGGGCCAGGATTGCGCGAGCGCGGGGGCTGCGAGCGTGGCGAGCGCGCCCGCGCCCAGGCTGCGGCGGGTCAGCATCCCTGTGTCCTCCCGATGTCGTTGCGGCAGGGATAGCGCGGTGCGGCCGCCGCGCGCCAGGGGTCAGCGCGGCGCCGGGTTCTCGCGCGCGCGGGCGGCGCTGAGCGCGCGGCGGATGTCCTGTTCGCATTTCGCGAGCTCGGCTTCGGCGGCGCGGCGCTGGGCCTTGGCCTCCTCGGCGATGCGCAAGGAGTCTTCGATGGTGCCGACGAGGGCGGCGTTGGCCTGCTTCACCGCCTCGATGTCGAAGCTGCCGCGCTCGAGTTCGCGCCGGGCCTCGGCGTTGCCGCGGCGCAGCGTCTCGGCATTGGCCGTCAGCAGCGTGTTGGTCAGGTCGGTCGCGGCCTTCACGGCCTGCCCGGCCTCGCGCATGCGGTGGATGGCCAGCGCCTGGGCGAGCTGCTGGCGCCAGAGCGGCACGGTGTTGGCCAGCACGGACTGGATCTTGGCCGCCAGCGCCTTGTCGTTCTCCTGGATCAGCCGGATCGAGGGCAGCGCCTGCATGGCCACCTGGCGCGTCAGGCGCAGGTCATGCACGCGCCGCTCCAGCTCGTCGCGCGCGGCGCGGGCGTCGCGCAGCGCCTGCGGCGCCAGGGGATCCTCCCCCTTCGCCGCCGCCGCCTCGAGCGCGGGGATGACCTCGGCATCCGTGCGGGCCAGCACGCGCTCTCCGGCGGCGATGTGGTCGGCCAGCGCGTGGAACCAGTCGAGCGTGGCCTGGTAGAGGCGCTCGAGCCGCTCCACATCCTCGAGCAGCCGCGTTCGGTGGGTGTCCAGCCGGTCGCCGATCTCCTCGATCTGGGCGCGCACCCCCTCGTAGCGCTGGGTGATGGCGGTGACTTCCGCGCCCGCGCGGGTGAAGAGGCGCTGGAAGAAGCCCGGCTTCTCGGCAAGCGTCGTCACGTCGAAGCCCTTGAGCGCGGCGAGCATGGCCGAGAGGGTGGCCCCCGCCTCGCCCGTCTCGCGGTTCTGCGCGCCTTCCAGCATGGCGTCGGCGGCGGCCTGGGCGCGGGACTGCGCGGCGGCGCCGAAGCGGAGGATGGTGCCGGGATCCTTGAGGTCGATGGCGGCGGCGAGGCGCTCAACCTCCGCCTCGCGCGCCGGTTCCAGGGCCTGTTCGCTCATGCTCGATCCCTCATGTCGCCCTCGGCGGCTGCGCCCCACGGGGCATGATCACAGCCCCTCCTGCCGCAGCCGATCGGACAGCACCTTGACCTGGATGTCGAGCGCCTCGCTCTCCGCCTCGCGGAGCTGGGCGCGCAGGCGGCGGGCGGCGGCGGCGAGCTCGGCCAGCAGGGGCGGCAGGGTCTCGGGCGGCTCCGCCCCGGCCTCCAGCCGCTCGACGATGCGGGAGAGCCCGTCCACCTGCACGGTGAGGAAGCGCCGCGCCTCGGACAGCCGGGCGGGGCGCAGGGTGAGGTCGTCGATCACGCCCTGCATGGCGCCGGCCGCCTCGATCAGCAGCGCGGCGTGCGGCAGGTGCGGCGCGGCGGCGAGCACGCGCGAGAGCTGCGCGCGCGGCCCGGCCAGCGGGTCATTGGCCGGCGGAGGGGCGGCGGCGGGCTCGGGCTCGGGCAGGGGCTCGTGCCGGGCGAGATCGGCCGTCAGGAGCCGGACGCCGAAATAGGCCCCGAAGCCGAGCGCGACCGCGAAGGGCGGGAACACCTTGGCGGCGAGCCCGGCGGCGAGCCCCGCCGCCACGCCGAACATCACCGCGCCGGCCTTGAGGTCGCCCGGCTGGCCGCGGGCCATGCGCGCCGCGGCCATCCAGGCCAGCACGAGGCCCAGCACGCCGCCGGCCAGCCGCGCCGGGCTCCCGCGGAAGAGCTCGATCACCACATCCAGCACCAGCGGCCAGAAGAACAGCGGCAGCAGCCAGACGCGCCAGCCGAAGACGGGGCCACGGCGCTCCTCGCCGCGCGGCTCGGGACGGTTCTCGCGGCGCTCCTCGCGGCGCTGGTCCTTCCAGGCGCGCTTCTGCTCCTTCCAGGCGCGGCGCGCCTCCTCCCAGCCCGCCATCAGCGGAACAGGGCCACGAAGGCCGGAAGCCAGGCGCAGAGGGCCAGAAGGCCGAGCCCCACCACCACCCGCACCGCCACCGGCGCCGAGGCGAGGGGGAAGGAAGGGCCGCCGGAGGGCGGGGGTGTCGGGCGCATGGCAGCGATCTGGGCGCTTCGGGATGCCGGCGCAAGCGCCGCGGCGGGAGGGGCGGGGGCAGGGCATGTGAACGATGTCAACTTCGCGCCGACACTGATCCGCCCCGCGCCCCGCGTCAAGCCGCCCGGTTCAGAAGCGCTGCGTGAAGCCGAGCCGGCCGACGACCCCATGCGCCCCGCCGGTGGCGCGCTCGCCCGCGTTCACCGCGTATTGGTAGCCGAGGTCGAGCCCGAAGCCCCAGCCGATCTCCCGCCCGATCGTCGCCTCGATCCAGCGGCGGGTGGGGATGGGGTTGGCCTCGCGCCGCCGCACGTCCGCCTGCCAGAGCAGGGTGGCGCGCCAGGGGCCATGAAGGGTCTGCGCGCCCAGAGTGGCAAAGCGCCGGCGCTCGGCCACGGCCAGTGTCTCGCCGGTCTCCTCGAGACTCTCGAGTGGGCGGCCGCCGGCGTTGCGGAACTCCACGATTTCGCCGAAGACCAGCGTGGCGAGGCGCGGCGTCCAGTCCACCCGCCAGCGCGCGCCGAGCGCATAGGCCCATTCGCGCGCCGTCCCGTCCTTGCCCGGCCCGCGCGTGAGCAGGGCCGCGTGATAGGTGAAGCCCGGCAGGAAGGGCATCCGGTCCCCGTCCAGCGCCAGGGCGGCGTTGTCCAGCCGCCCCGTGTTGCCCGCCCCGCCCTGCGCCAGCCGGTTGCGGTCGAAGCGTTCGAAGCCCTCGGCGCAGCAGCGGCGGCGGGTGAGGAGGGTGCTCGACAAGGGCGATGTGTCGAGGGTGAAGAGGGCGGCCGAGAGGTCATGCTCGCCGAAGCGCGCGTCGGAGAGCCAGGTGAGGGTGCCGCCGAGACCGAGGGATTCGCGGACCAGATACGCCTCATGCGCGCGGAAGCGGGCGAAGGCGCCGGGAAAGGTGTGGTGGCCATACCCGAAGGGCGCGCTGAACTTGCCGGCGAAGAGGCGCAACCGCTCCTGCGCGCGCCAGTCGAGAAAGAGGCTCTCGAGATAGGCGGCCTGGTGTCGGAAGCCGATGTCCGTGCCGTTCGGCGCCTGCGCGCCCGCCGGCTCCATGTGCAGCAGCGCCTGCAACGACAGCGAGGGAGAGAGGTGCAGCCCCGCCGCCAGCTCGCCGAAGAGGAATGTCCGGCTGCCGCGCTCGGCGCGGTCCCGCCCGCCGGGCTGGGCGAGGGTGAGCAGGCCGAGATCAAGCTCGCCGCTGAGCTGGGGGAAGGGGCCGGCGGCGCGGGGCGATTGCGCGGCGGCGGGGGCGGCGGCGAGCAGCGCGCCCAGCGCCAGGGCCGCGCGGCGCATCAGGCGCCCTCCTTCATCGCCGCGACCATGAGCGCGACATTGTGGCGCATCATCGCCTCGTAGGTCGGGGCCGGGCCGTCGGGCGGCGAGAGCGCGTCGGCGTAGAGCCGCCCGCGCACCCGCACCCCCGCCTCGCGCGCCAGGCGCTCGAGCACCGCCTGGCCGCCCTGGCCCTCGAGGAAGACGGCGGTGAGGTTCTCCGCCCGCACCTGGCGGATCAGCCGCGCCACGGCGGCCGCGGAGGGCTCGGCCTCCGCGCTGACGCCCTGGGCGGCGAGGAAGGTGACGCCATAGGCGTCGGCGAAATAGCCGAAGGCGTCATGGGTGGTGAGCACCTTGCGCCGGGCGGGCGGAACGGTGGCGATCTCGGCGCGGATCCAGGCGTCCAGCGCCTCCAGCCGGCGCAGGAAGGCCGCGGCCGCGGCCTCATGCGCCTCGGCCCCGGCGGGGTCCATGCGGGCGAGCCCGGCGGCGATGGCGCGCACATAGTGCTGAGCGAGGCGCACATCCTGCCAGGCGTGCGGGTCCGCCACGCGGCGCGGGCCGGCGGCGTGCTGGGTGCGGCGCTCGGCCCCGCCATGGTGATGGTGGTGGTGCGCTTCCATGCTGCGCGGCGCGATCCCGTCCGTGACGGTGAGCATCGGGATGGCGCGCTGGCCGGCGGCGGCGCGGGCGAGGCGGTCGAACCAGGGGTCGAAGCCCAGCCCGTTGCGGATCAGCAGCGCCGCGTCGCGCAGCGCCTGGGCATCCGAGGGGCGCGGCTGGAAATGGTGCGCATCCACCCCCGGCCCGGCGATCACGCGCAGGGCGATGCGCGGGCCGCCCACCTGCTGCACGAGGTCGCCGAGGATGGAGAAGGAGGCCACCACCACCGGCGGCCCCGCCTGGGCGGCGGCGGGGCGCGGGACGAGGGCGAGGAGCGGGAGGGCGAGGAGGGAACGGCGCGGGGTCATGTTATGATATAACTTAACTCGAACGCTGCCGCCCCGCAAGCCGCCGCTACCCCTCCGGCCGCCGCGCCCCCGCATAGCCCGCCACCGGCCGCCCGGGCCGCGGCCCGCGCCAGAACAGCACCGCGACAAGCGGGATCATCCAGGCCACCCGCGCCTGGTAGCGCGGGAACACGCCCGAGAGCGCGCCGGTGGCCAGCGCATTGCCCGCCACGCCCACCAGGATGGCGAGCAGCAGCCCCAGCGCCCGCGGCCGCGCCGCCACATGCCAGCGCGCCCAGGCCAGCAGCGCGAAGGGCGTGGCGGCGAGCAGCACCAGCGGGTGCAGCCAGGCCACCGCCGCACCCAGAGCCGCCAGCCGCCCCTGCTGCTGCAGCGCCGCATCGTGCCGGCGCAGCTCGGCGGGCGGGAAGCCCTCGGCGATGCGCGGGCGCACCACCTTCGTCGTGTCCGGGTTGGCCAGCGTGTCGCCGATTTGCGTGGTGGTGAGCTGGCGCAGGAAGTTGTGCAGCCCCTGCAGGATCACCGTCGCGGGCTCGCGCCGCAGCGTCTCGGCGATGATCTCCCGCGCCTCGGGCGAGAGCCGCGCGCCGCCCAGGAAGATGGGCGTGCCGTCCGCCTCGCGGTTCACCGGGCTGTCGGGGTGCCAGAGGAAGGCGTCGGACTCGCGCGGCAGCCGGTCGAGGAAGCCGCAGAGCCGCCACCCCGCCTCGGGGCAGCGCGCCGCCAGGGTGCGCGCTGCCGGCCCGTCGGCCAGCAGCCGCGCCAGCAGGAAGGTGCTGCCATGGGGCGAGAGGGCGAGCCGCCCATGCCCCGCCGCGTTGCTGGCGAGGATCAGCGCCAGCGCGCCGAGCAGCGGCAGCGCCGCCCGCCCCGCCACCGCCCAGCCCGCGCGCATCAGCCCCGCCAGCACCAGGAGGGCGAAGAGCACCGGCAGGTTGGACAGGTGCGAGGCCGCCGCCACCGGGGCGAGCGCGAGCAGACAGGAGCGCTCGCCCCCGCCCAGCCCCTCCCAGCCCCAGGCCAGCAGCGCGGTGGCCAGGATGGCCGCC
>JBKBSR010000178.1:0-6560 GCA_046291055.1 Roseococcus sp. | reverse complement strand
CGGGTGCTGCGCTGCGTGCGGCCCTGGGGCGTGGTGATCCGACCCTCGATCCAGTCGAGCCCCGGGGCGAGGCGCGCGCGCCGGCCGCTGAAGCGCGCGATCTCCAGCGCCTCCGGCGGGGGTGGTCCCGGCTCCTCCCAGGGCAGGGCGCCGGGCAGGGCGGGCCAGTCCGGGGGTGGGATGGGCTCGATCCGCCGGGCGAGCCGGCCCTGCCGCTCCCACAGCCCGCCCTCGGCGTCGCGCAGCCACACCCGCGTCTCGCGCCGCCAGGCGGGCGCCTCGGCCAGCGCGGGGTGGCGGGGCCGCCGCCCGGGGCAGGAGAGCTCCAGCCGGATCATGCTCAGGCGGTGACTTCGGGCAGGTCCCTCGGCGCGAGAAAGCGCACGAGCCGCCCGCCGCCCTCGGCCAGATCCTGCCAGCGCGAGGCGATGGTGAACTCGGCCAGCGCGCCGGTGGGGTAGCCCTCCGCGAGGCGCTGCGCCGCCGCGCTGCCCATGGCCGCCCCCGCCGGGCCGATGAGCGCGAGGCCGAGATCGTGCAGCCCGGGGTTGTGGCCGATCAGCAGCACCGAGCGCGCCGTCTCGGGAACGCGCCGCAGCGCGGCCAGCAGCGCCGGCCAGGGGGCGAGGTAGAGCTCGTCCATCACCTCGACGATGGGGCTGCCCTCCAGCGGCTGCAGCGCCTCCAGCGTCTGCAGCGTGCGCCGGGCGGAGGAGACCAGCACCACATCGGGCGCGAGGCCGAGCTCGCGCATCTCCGCCGCCATGGCGTCGGCCGCCCGGCGCCCGCGCGCGTTCAGCGGCCGGGCGTGGTCGGTGAGCCGCGCATCGTCCCAGGAGGACTTGGCGTGGCGGAGCAGCAGAAGCTGGCGCATCGCGGGCCCGATCATGCCACGGCGCGCCGCCCGGTTCCTACCCCCGGGCGCGGCGCGCCCTTGACGCGCGGCCCCGCGTCGCCAGACCAGGGGCCATGGCTCCCTCCTTCCTCTCGCCGCCCCGCCGGGCGCTGCTGGCGCTCGCCGCCGCCGCGCCCTCCCTCGCCCGCGCCGAGCGCCCGCGCGACTATCGCTGGCGCGTGATGCGCGAGGGCCGCGCCATCGGCACCCATGACGTCACCTTCACCCGGCAGGGGGCGCGGCTGAGTGCGGTCTCGGAGGTCAGCGTCGCCCCGCGCGTGCTCGGCGTCGTCGTCTATCGCTTCGAGCACCGCTACACGGAGGTGACGGAGGGCGGGCGCTTCCTCTCCGTCGCCTCGCGGCTGAACCGCAACGGGCGCGTGGTGGAGGTGAGCGCGGAGGCCATCCCGGGCGGGGTGCGCGTGCGCGGCCCGGAGGGCGAGCTGCGCCTGCCGCCCGAGGCCGCCCCCCTCTCCTGGTGGGAGCCGCAGCGCTTCGGCGGCGCCGTGCCGGTCTTCGGCACCAGCACGGGCCGGCCCATGCAGCTTTCCTGGACGCGCGAGGCGCGGGCGGGCGGGGGGCTGCGCTGGCGCTGCGCGGGCGAGATCGAGGCGGTGCTGGACTACGACGCCGCCGGCCGCTGGGTGGGCTACAGCGTCAAGGGCGACGACGGCAGCACCGTCAGCTACGAGCCGGCCTGAGGCGCATGGCCCGCGCCCTTCGCCTCGTGCTGGGCGACCAGCTCTCGCGCAGCCTCTCCGCGCTCGAGGATCTCGACCCGGCGCGCGACATGGTGCTGCTGATGGAGGTGGAGGCGGAGTGCACCTACGCCCTCCATCATCCGCAGAAGATCGCCCTCATCCTCTCCGCCATGCGGCATTTCTCGCGGGCGCTGGCGGCGCGCGGCGTGCGGGTGGAGCACATCCGCCTGGACGATCCCGACAACACCCAGAGCTTCGCGGGCGAGGTGGCGCGCGCCGTCGCCCGCCACCGCCCGGAGCGCATCCTCTGCACGCATCCGGGCGAGTGGCGCGTGCTGCAGGACATGCGCGGCTGGGAGGCGGCGCTCGGCGTGCCGGTGGAGATCCGCGAGGACGGGCGCTTCCTCGCCGCGCTCGACGTCTTCCGGGCATGGGCGGCGGGCAGGCGACAGCTCCGCATGGAGTTCTTCTACCGCGAGATGCGCCGCGCCACCGGCTATCTGATGGAGGGGAGCGAGCCCGCCGGCGGCGCCTGGAACTTCGACGCCCTGAACCGCAAGCCCCTGCCCAGGGGCCTTCTCCCGCCCGCCCCGCCGCGTTTTCCGCCGGATGAGATCACGCGCGAGGTGATGGCGCTGGTGGCCCGCCGCTTCGGCCATCACTTCGGCCGTCTGGAAGGCTTCAACTGGCCCGTCACCGCCCGGCAGGCGCGCGCCGCGCTCGCGGCCTTCATCGCCCAGCGCCTGCCGCGCTTCGGCGACCACCAGGACGCGATGGCCGAGGGCGAGGCGACGCTGTTCCACTCGCTGCTCTCCACCAGCCTCAATCTCGGCCTGCTGCTGCCGCGCGAGGCCTGCGACGCCGCCGAGGCCGCCTGGCGTTCAGGCCATGCGCCGCTGAACGCCGTGGAGGGCTTCATCCGCCAGATCCTCGGCTGGCGCGAATATGTCCGCGGCCTCTACTGGCTGAAGATGCCGGCCTACCGAGACCTCAACGCGCTGCAGGCGCACCGCGCCCTGCCGGAGTTCTACTGGACGGGCGAGAGCGGGATGCGCTGCCTCGATTCCGTGGTGCGGCAGACGCGCGATCTGGCCTATGCCCACCACATCCAGCGCCTGATGGTGACGGGCAACTTCGCGCTGCTCGCCGGCATCCACCCGGACGCGGTGAACGACTGGTATCTGCGCGTCTATGCCGACGCCTTCGAGTGGGTGGAGCTGCCCAACACCCATGGCATGGCGCTGCATGCCGATGGCGGGATCATGGCCTCCAAGCCCTATGCCGCCTCGGGCGCCTACATCGCGCGGATGAGCGACCATTGCGCGCGCTGCCGCTTCGACGTGAAGCGCGGCGCGGGCGAGGGCGCCTGCCCCTTCAACTTCCTCTACTGGGACTTCATCGCCCGCCACGCCGAGCGTTTCGCCGCCAACCCGCGCATGGCCATGCCGCTGGCCAGCCTGCGGAAGATGGACCCCGGCAAGCTCGCGGCCATGCGGGCCGAGGCGCGCGCCTTCCTCGACCGCCATGCGCCGCTGCCCGCCGGCGCGCCGGGCTGAGGCTTGCGGCGCGCGCCGAAGCGCGCCTTGCTGGCGCGCCACGCAGGGAGAACCGCCGCATGAGCCGGAGCCTGGAATGGATGCGCCTGACCGCCGCCGAGGTGCAGGCCGAAGCCGCGGCCGATGCGCTGCTGATCGTGCCCGTCGCCTCGCTCGAGCAGCACGGCCCGCATCTGTGCACCGGCACCGACATGCTGCTCGCCGGCGCGGTGGCGCTGGAGACGGCGCGGCGCCTTGCCGCCATGGGCGAGCGCGCGCTGGTCACCCCCGTCGTCTGGACCGGGCTCGCGGAGCACCACATGGCCTTCGGCGGCACCGTCACCCTCGACAACGCCTGCTTCCAGGCGGTCCTGCGCGGCGTGGTGGGCAGCGCGGCCCGGCACGGCTTCCGCCGCGTGATGCTGCTGAACGGCCATGGCGGCAATGCGGAGGCCATCGGCGTGGCGGCCACCGAGCTCTCCGTCGCGCTCGGCATCCGCGTCGCGGGGGGCACCTACTGGCACATGGCGCCGGAGGCGATCGCGCCGCTCCTCGAGCGCCAGGCGGGGCTGATGCACGCCTGCGAGGCCGAGACCTCCATGGTCTGGCGCCTGATGGCGGAGGGAGTGCGGCCCGACCGGCTGGAGGAGGCGCATGGCCCGGCCTCGACGCGCGTGCCCGGCCAGCCGCCCGGGCTGCTGATGCGCCGCAGCTTCCGCGAGCTCAGCGCCTCGGGCGTGATCGGGGATGCGCGCGCCGCGAGCCCCGCGAAGGGCGAGGCGATCCTCGCCGCGGTGGCGCAGAGATGCGCCGAGCTGCTGGCCAACCCCGCGCTGTGGCGGTGAAGGCGGGCGGTCAGGCCGTGGCGAGCAGCGCCACGCCGCCGATGATGAGCAGGATGGCCGCGATCTTCTGCGCGCCCAGCGGCTCGGCGAAGAACCACCAGCCGATCAGGGCGATCACCGCGTAGCTCGCCGCCGTGCAGGGCAGGGCCACGCTCATCGGGATCTTGCGCAGCGCCATGATGTAGAGCAGCGCCCCCGCCCCGTAGAAGCCGATGCCGAGCACCGTCTGCCAGCGCAGGAACTGCTCGATCACGCCCTGCGCGGTGCCGCCCTCCGCCCCCGCCTTGAGCAGCACCTGCCCGACCAGCGAGGAGGCGATGGCGGCGGCGAGCGCGAGCCAGTGGACGCTCATGGCCGGCCGTTCACCGGGGCGCCTCCGCCCGCTCCACGCGCGGGCGCAGCACCTCGCGCACCACCCCCTGCGGCTTGCCGTTCGCCATCAGGAAGGCGCGGCCGACATATTCGCCCAGCACGCCGAGGATCATGAACTGCACCCCGGCGATGAGCAGCATCAGCGTCATGGTCGAGGCCCAGCCGGAGGGCGTCTCGAAGAAGATCGCCTCGATGATCACCACCAGCGCCATGAGGAAGCCGAGCGCCCCCATCGCCGCGCCGGCGAACACCGCAAGCCGCAGCGGCAGCACCGAGAAGTTGGTGGCGAGGTTCAGCCACAGCCGCACCAGCCGGCGCATGTTGTAGTTGGAGCGCCCCTCGGCGCGGGCGTAGTGCGCCACCTCGATGACCGAGATGCGCTGCGTCACCTGCATGATCAGCCCGTCGATGTAGGGGTAGGGGCCGGTGTATTTCGTCACCTCGCGCACCACCAACGCGCTCATGCAGCGGAAGGAGGAGAGGTAGAGGCCCTTGGGCTTGTCGAGCAGCGCGTCCGCCACCCGGTTCGCGAAGCGGCTGCCCAGGTTGCGCCAGCCCTCGTGCTCTTTCTTCGCGTAGCGGGTGTAGACTACGTCCCAGCCGCCCAGCCGCGCGTGGTCGTAGAGGCGCACCACCTCCTCGGGCGGGTTCTGCAGGTCGTCGTCCATGTTGATGACATAGGCGCCGCGCGCGTGGCGCAGCCCGGTCATCACCGCGTTGTGCTCGCCGAAGTTGCGGGCGTGCTCGATGTAGGTGAGCGGCACCGTGGCGGTCTCCGCGAGGCGCCGGCACACATCGCCCGAATCGTCGGGGCTGCCGTCGTTCACCAGGATGATCTCGAGCCCGCCGGCGGGGCGGAGCTGCGAGAGCGCCTCCACCAGCCGCCCGATGGTGCTCGCCCCGCGATAGACGGGGATGACGATGGAAAGCCCCACGGGGTGGGTCTTGTCGCTCATGGCGTGGTTCCGGGACGGCGGGCGGTGGCGAGAACGGAACCGCCCAGGGGAAAGGAGAGGCCCGCGCGCAGCAGCGCGGCCTCGGCGCGGCAGGCGGCGTGCAGCGAGGCGTCCAGCCAGGGCGGGAAGGGCTGCACGTCCGATCCCGCACCCTCGTCGCGCTTCAGCAGCTTGCGCTGCACCACCATCAGCGGCAGCAGCAGGCTGTTCCAGTGGCGCGGCCGCGCGGCCTCGAAGCCCGCTGCGGCGAGCTTCCCGGCGACCTCCGCCCGCTCGTAGCGGCGGGCGGTGTGCACCCGCCGGTCATGGGCCGAGCGCAGCCACTCGTGCGCGGGCAGGTTCAGCACCAGGAGCCCGCCGGGCTTCAGCACGCGGCGGAACTCGGCCAGCGCCGCGGCTTCCTGCACCGCCGCATGGCAGAGCACGTCGAGGCTCACCACCGCGTCGAAGGCGGCGTCGGGGAAGGGCAGGGCGTTCACCGTGCCGGCGGCGACGGCGGCGCGCGCCTTGCGGGCGGCGCGGCGGGCGGCGCGCGATTCGTAGTCGAGCCCGTAGAGCCGCGCCCGCGGCCGGGCCTCGCGCAGCCGCGCGAGGAAGCCGCCCGTGCCGCAGCCGGCATCCAGCACCGCGGCCTCGGCCGGCAGGGGCGCGAGCGCCTCCAGCGCATGCCGGTGCAGGCTGCGATACCACCACATGCGGTCCTCGACCGCGTCCATCAGGGCGTATTCGTGCGGGTCCACGGCGCCCCTTTTCGGCGCGGAGCATGGCCAAGTCCAGCCGCGGATGCGGCCAAAGCGGGGCAGGGCGGCGGCGGGGCGCGATTGCGCGCCCCGGGGGGCGGGCCCATGCTGCGGCACCCACCACGCCAGGACCACGCCATGGGCTTCGAGGCCTTCATCGGCCGCAGCGAGACGCAGGAGGATGTGCTGGAGCCGGCCGCGCTCGCCCGCATGGCCGCGACGCTCGACGCCCCGCCGCCGGGCGAGGAGGCGCCGCCGCTCTGGCACTGGATGTTGTTCCAGGACTGGCGGCGGCCCGCGGGAGTCGGCGCGGACGGCCACCCGCGGCGCGGCGGCTTCCTGCCCGCGCTCGAAGATCTGCCCCGGCGCATGTGGGCTGGTGGGCGGATCCTCTTCACGGGCAATCCGCTGCGTGCGGGCGAGGCGGTGCGGCGCGTCACGACCATCCAGGCCGTCACCGAGAAGACGGGCGGCTCGGGCCGGCTCGTCTTCGTCACCCTGCGGCACGAACTGTCC
>JBKBSR010000177.1:0-6590 GCA_046291055.1 Roseococcus sp. | reverse complement strand
CCCCGGAATGCTGCGCCGCCGTTCGCTGATCCCCGCCGCGCTGGCCGCTCTGGCCGCCCCCGCGCTCGCGCAGACGCGCCAGGCCCCGCCGCACGAGTGGCTCTTCGGCGTCTGGACGGGCGGGCAGTATCCCGCCCTGGACACCGACAGCCCGCGCTGCTTCGGCACGGGGACGATCATCTTCACCCTTGACGTGGTTCTGCGCGCGGCGGCGCTGGACGTCGCCTATCGCCAGCGGCTGATCGAGACGGTGGCGCTGACGCCCGACGGGGTGGAAATCCGCCTCGTGCCGGTGCCGGCGCAGGGCGGCCGCCTGCCCCCCGAGATCGGCTTCGGCTGCGACGGCAACCCGAACCTGCTGCGCGTGAGCCGGCGCGGCCCGGACGAGATCGTCTTCCCCAATTGCGGCGAGTTTCCCCTGCCGCTGCGCCGCTGCCGCACGAGCTGACAGGCCGCGCCCCATGCCCGCCCGCATCGCCCTGATCCACGCCCTGCGCCATTCGCCGCCCCCGGTCGAGGCCGCCTTCGCCCGGCTCTGGCCCGGCCAGGTGCTGATGAACCTGATGGACGACAGCCTCTCCGCCGACCTCGCGCGCGAGGGGCGGCTGACGCCGGCGATGACGCAGCGCTTCCTCGCGCTCGGGCGCTATGCGGCCTCCACCGGCTGCGACGCCATCCTGTTCACCTGCTCGGCCTTCGGCCCCTGCATCGAGGCGGTGGCCGGGGATCTCGCGCCCATGCCGGTGCTCAAGCCCAACGAGGCGATGCTGGCCGAGATCGCGGCCGCGGGGCTGCGGCGCGTCGGTCTGCTCGCCACCTTCCCCGGCACCCTCACCTCCATGCCGCCCGAGTTCCCGCCCGGCATCGAGGTGGCGCCCATGCTGGCCGAGGGGGCGCTGGCGGCGCTGGATGCGGGCGATGCGGTCACGCATGACCGCCTGGCCATCGAGGCGGCCTGCCGGCTGCGGGATGTGGAGGCCATTGCGCTCGGCCAGTTCAGCCTGGCGCATGTGGCCCCGGCCGTGGCGGAGGCCACGGGGCTGCCGATCTTCTCCACACCCGAGAGCGTGGTGCGGATGCTGCGGGCCCGCCTCGGCGGTTGAAAGCCGCGGGCCCGCGCGCACATCCCCTGCCGTTGCAGCGAAAGGAGATGGCGGCGATGAGAGAATTGGCGGTGGGCGATGAGGCGCCGGCCTTCACCCTTCCGGCCTCGGGCGGCCGGACGGTGAGCAGCGAGGCGCTGAAGGGCCAGCCCTATCTGCTCTACTTCTACCCCAAGGCCGACACGCCCGGCTGCACCAAGCAGGCCTGCGGCATTCAGGAGGCGCTGCCGGCGCTGGGCAAGCTCGGCCTGACGGTGATCGGCGTGAGCCCCGATCCGCTGCCGCCCATCGAGAAATTCGCGAAGAAATACGGGCTCGCCTTCCCCCTCGCCTCGGACGCCGCGCACGAGGTCGCGACCGCCTACGGCACCTGGGTCCAGAAGAGCATGTACGGCAAGACGTACATGGGGATGGAGCGCTCGAGCTTCCTGGTGGGCGCCGATGGCCGGATCAAGGCCATCTGGCGCAAGGTGAAGCCCGAGGCGCACGCCGCGCAGGTGCTGGAGGCGGCGAAGGCGCTGTAGCGCCGCATGGCCGGGGCGGGCGCAGCGGCCCGCCCCGCGCCTGTTTCAGTTCCGCGCCTTGTCCACCAGCGCGGACTTCTTGATCCAGGGCATCATGGCGCGCAGCTTCTCGCCCACCTGCTCGATCGGGTGCTCGGCGAGGCGGCGGCGCGTGGCCTTGAAGGAGGCCTGGTTCACCTTGTTCTCCAGCATCCAGTCGCGCGCGAAGCGGCCGGACTGGATGTCCTCCAGCACGCGCTTCATCTCGGCCTTGGTCTCGGCGGTGATGATGCGCGGGCCGGTGACGTATTCGCCGTACTCGGCCGTGTTGGAGATCGAGTAGTTCATGTTGGCGATGCCGCCCTCGTAGATCAGGTCCACGATCAGCTTCACCTCGTGCAGGCACTCGAAATAGGCCATCTCGGGGGCGTAGCCGGCCTCGACCAGCGTCTCGTAGCCCGCCTTGATGAGCTCCACGAGGCCGCCGCAGAGCACCACCTGCTCGCCGAACAGGTCGGTCTCGCACTCCTCCTTGAAGGTGGTCTCGATGATGCCCGAACGCCCGCCGCCGATGGCGCAGGCGTAGGACAGCGCGATCTCCAGCGCATTCCCCGAGGGGTTCTGGTGCACGGCCACGAGGCAGGGCACGCCGCCGCCCTTCTGGTATTCGCCGCGCACCGTGTGGCCGGGGCCCTTGGGCGCGATCATGAACACGTCCACGTCGGCGCGGGGCTCGATGAGGTTGAAGTGCACGTTGAGGCCGTGCGCGAAGGCGATGGCGGCACCCGGGCGCAGGTTCGCGTGCAGATGCTCGCGGTAGAGGTCGCCCTGGAGTTCGTCGGGGGTGAGGACCATCACCACATCCGCCCACTTCGCCGCGTCGGCCGGCGTCATCACCTGGAAGCCGGCGGCCTCGGCCTTCTTCCAGGAGGCGCCGGGGCGCGCGCCGATGACGACGTTCGCGACGCCGGAATCGCGCATGTTCATGGCATGGGCATGGCCCTGCGAGCCGAAGCCTATCACGGCGACCTTCTTCGCCTTGATCAGGTTCACGTCGGCATCACGGTCGTAATAGACGCGCATTTCTCTCGTTCTCCGTAGCTCAGAAAATCTATCTGGACTGATTCTTCGCCAACAGCTCGGCTGCAGCCTTGACCAGTCGGCTGCGCCCCACATGCGCGGAACCCTCGCCGAAGATCACAAGAATGGCACTGTTCAACCTCCCGTCCCATCCGGGCTTGCGATCACCGTTGCCGGCCATCTCATCCGCGATGATGCGCTTGGCTTGATCCAGGTCGATCGGCACGGCGCTCCCCTGAGGGAAAAGAGGTCAATGGGTGAAACCGCGCGGGCCGCGCGCGATGGCAACCGCCCCCGTGCGCGACACCTCCGCAAGCCCCAGCGGGCGCATCAGCGCGAGGAAGGCGTCGATCTTCTCGGCGTTGCCGGTCATCTCGAAGACGAAGCTCTCGGTGGTGGCGTCCACCACCCGCGCGCGGAAGGCATCCGCGAGCCGCAGCGCCTCCACGCGATGCTCGCCCCTGCCCACCACCTTGATGAGCGCGAGCTCGCGCACGAGGTGCGGGCCCTCCAGCGTCAGGTCGCTCACCTTGTGGACGGGAACGAGGCGGTCGAGCTGCGCCTTGATCTGCTCGATCACCATCTCCGTGCCGGAGGTGACGATGGTGATGCGCGACAGCCGCCCCTCCGCGTCCACCGGCGCGACGGTCAGGCTGTCGATGTTGTAGCCGCGGCCGGAGAAGAGGCCGATGACGCGCGCCAGCACCCCCGCCTCGTTCTCGACCAGCACGGCGATGGTGGCCGTGCGCGTGTTCGTTCCGGACATCACTCACCTGCCAAAAGAGAAGGGGCGCCTCGATCGAAAGCTGCGGCCGCACGGCGGCCGCCGCGCCAGGATCAGGTTCAGGACCGACGCGCCGGCTGCGGCGCGAAGCCGGGCCGCCCGAGGCGGCGCCCGGCGCCTGAGGGCACGAAGAGACTCACACCAGCACCTTGCCCTCGTCGGTGACGCGGGCGGCGTTCTTCTCCTGGTCGGGGCCCAGGATCATCTCGTTGTGCGCGGCGCCGCTCGGGATCATGGGGAAGCAGTTCTCGTCCTTGGCCACGCAGATGTCGGCGATCACGGGGCCGGGATGCGCCAGCATCTCGTGGATCACGGGATCCAGCTCCTCGACGGTGCGCGCGCGCAGCCCCTTGGCGTGGAAGGCCTCGGCCAGCTTCACGAAATCGGGCAGCGCGTCGGAGTAGGATTCGCTGTAGCGCCCGCCGTGCAGCAGCTCCTGCCACTGGCGCACCATGCCCATGTACTCGTTGTTGAGGATGAACACCTTCACCGGCAGGCGGTACTGCGCGAGCGTGCCCATCTCCTGGATGTTCATCAGGATCGAGGCCTCGCCGGCGACGTCGATGCACAGCGCGTCGGGGTTGGCGATCTGCGCGCCCATGGCGGCCGGCAGCCCGTAGCCCATGGTGCCGAGCCCGCCCGAGGTCAGCCACTTGTTGGGCTTCTCGAAGCCGATGTACTGCGCGGCCCACATCTGGTGCTGGCCGACCTCGGTGGAGACGATCACGTCGCGCCCCGTCGCGCGCGTGATCTCGAACAGGCGCTTGACCGCGTGCTGCGGCTTGATGATCGCGCCCGGCGTCATGTCCTGGGTGAAGGCGAGGCAGCGGATGGCGCGCCATTCCTCGATCTGCCGCCACCAGGGCTCGATCTGCGCGCGGGAGAAGGGTGTGGCGTCCTCCTTCCACGCCGCGATCAGCGCGCGCAGCACCCGCGCGGCGTCGCCCACGACGGGCACGTCCACCTTCACGTTCTTGTTGATCGAGGAGGGGTCGATGTCCGCGTGGATCTTCTTCGAGTTCGGGCTGAACTTGTCCAGCCGGCCGGTGATGCGGTCGTCGAAGCGCGCGCCGATGTTCAGCATCACGTCGCACTGCCACATGCACATGTTGGCCTCGTAGGTGCCGTGCATGCCGAGCATCCCCACGAATTGCGGGTCGCTCGCGGGGAAGGCGCCGAGGCCCATCAGCGTGTTGGTGCAGGGCATGCCGGTGAGGCGCACGAACTCCGTCAGCAGCACGGACGCCTCGGGGCCTGCGTTGATCACGCCGCCGCCGGTGTAGATGATGGGCTTGCGCGCGCCCTTGAGCAGCCGCACCGCCTCGCGGATCGCCGCCGGGTCAGGGTCCAGCACCGGGCGGTAGGAGCGGTGCGGCGCCCCGGGCCTGGGCGGCTCGCTGTAGGGGGCTGGCTTGATCAGGATGTCCTTGGGCAGGTCGATCACCACCGGGCCGGGGCGGCCGGAGCGCGCGATGTGGAAGGCGTCGTGCAGCACCGCCGCCAGATCCTCGCTGCGCTTCACCAGGTAGTTGTGCTTGGTGGCGGGGCGCGTGATGCCCGTGGTGTCGGCCTCCTGGAAGGCGTCGTTGCCGATGAGGTGCGTGGGCACCTGCCCCGTGAGGCAGACGATGGGGATGCTGTCCATCAGCGCATCCACCAGCCCCGTCACCGCATTGGTGGCGCCGGGGCCGGAGGTGACCAGCACCACCCCCACCTTGCCGGTGCTGCGCGCATAGCCCTCGGCCGCGTGCACCGCCGCCTGCTCGTGCCGCACCAGGATGTGGCGGATGTGGTTCTGCTGGAACAGCGCGTCGTAGATCGGCAGCACCGCACCGCCGGGATAGCCGAAGATGACCTCCACGCCCTGGTCCTTCAGCGCCTGGAGGACGACCTCCGCGCCGGGCTTCATCGCGGCATCGCCGTTCGCTGCGCCGGGGGCCGTGGCGGTGAGGGAGGAGGCGGACATGGTGGTTCCCTTGCTGGACACCCTGGCGATTACGGGCCGCCGCGCCCCTCGTCAACCCGCACGATCAATAAACGCGAAGATTCTCTGCCGCTCGCATTCTGAAAGTTGCGCAATGGATGCGATTCGCGCATTGATCCTATGCGTCACGCTCGGGTCCACCAGCGCCTGGTGGCGGAACCAGGTCGCCTGCCGCCGGGTATAGGCGATGGTGTGGGCGATGGCGCGCCGGCTCGCCTCCGCCTCGTCCAGCTCCCCGCGCAGCAGCGCCGCGATCTCCGGCACGCCATGCGCGCGCATGGCCGGCAGCGCGGGGTCGAGACCCTGGGCGAGCAGCGCGGCCACCTCCTCCTTTGCGCCTCCGGCCAGCATGGCCGCCCAGCGGGCGCGGATGGCCTCGCGCAGCGCCGCGCGTGGCGGGTCGAGCAGAATGGCGCGAAAGGCATAGGGCGCGGGCGGCAGCAGCGGCGCCTCGCGCTGCCAGGCCGCGAGGCTTCGGCCCGTGCTGAGCCAGACCTCATGCGCACGCGCGAGACGCTGGCTGTCCGTCGGGCGCAGCAGCGCCGCATCCTCCGCGTTCAGCCGCGCGTGCAGCCCGGGCGCGCCGAGCGCGGCGAGCAGCGCCCGCGCCTCTGCCCGCGCCTCGGGGGTGACGGGCGGCAGCGCCGAGAGCCCGCGCGTCAGCGCGCGCAGATACATCCCCGTCCCGCCGCAGAGGATGGGCAGCGCGGAGGCCGCCATGGCCTTCAGCGCCTCCTCCCGCCACCAGGCGACGCTGCCGGCCACCGCCGCCGGCAACACGCCATAGAGGGCGTGCGGGGCGCGCGCCTCCTCCTCGGGCGTGGGGCGCGCGGTCAGCACGCGCAGCTCGCGGTAGCACTGCATGGCGTCGGCGTTGATCACCGTCCCGCCCAGCCGCTCGGCCAGGGCGAGCGCCAGGGCGGATTTCCCGCTGCAGGTGGGGCCGGCGACGATCAGGGCTTGGCGCATGCCGCGCGCCCCGGCATGGTCCGCCCGCCATGCCCCATGTGCTGACCCTGATCGCGCCCCCCGGCGGGCTCGCCCCCGCCCGTCTGCGCGCCGCGCGCGAGGCGCTGGCCGCCCTCGGCGCGGATCTCGACGCGGTGGAGTGGCTGGGCGAGGCCGAGGCGGCCGAC
>JBKBSR010000176.1:0-6805 GCA_046291055.1 Roseococcus sp. | reverse complement strand
CGGGCCGACGCCGGGCCGCGCGGGGGTGGCGGGGCTGGCCGGACGCGGCGCGCCGGACGCGGCCGGGGCCCGCAGCGTTCCCGCCGAGGGCGCCGCGCCGCCCGCCCCCGACGCGGCCGGGGCGCGCTTCTTCACCACCTCGACCTGGACGACCTTCGAGCGCCCATGGCTGAAGCTCTGGCGCACGCTGCCGGCGTCCACCGTCTTGCCGATCTCCAGCCGGCCCGCGGGCCGCAGGCTCAGCCGGTTCTTCGCCGAATCCTGATCGTTCTGGTCGCTCATCCGCCGTTCCGAACTCCGCGGGGGCAAGTCTCGCCCGTCCCGCAAAAACGCATTCCGCGCGATGCCCCTACGCCGGCGCCGCGCCCTGTTCAATCGCCCCCGGCGCGAAACCGGCGAGTCTCGCCGCCTCCGCGCGCAGGGCGTCGGCCAGCCCGCCGGGGGCCACCGCCACATGGACGGCGCGCTCCCGCCCGAAAACGGCGCCGAGCTCCGCCGCCGTCAGCGCCAGCACCACCGGCAGCGCATGGCCGCCCTGCAGACGCTCGCGCTCGGCGGGGCTGCCGTCCGAGGCCTGGACCAGCAGCGCCACCCGCCCGGCCCGCAGCCATTCCAGCACCGCCTCGCGGCCCGCCACGGCCGCGCCGCCGCGCCGCGCGAGCCCGAGGAAATCCCTCAGCCGGCCGCGCAACCCCGCCAGGATCCGCGCGCGCACATCAGGCGGGACCACCACCGGGCCCCGCGCCGCCCGCGCGAAGGCGCCCTGTTTCAGGGCCCTGGCCAGCACCGCTTCCTGCGGCAGCAACCATAGGCCCCTGCCCGGAAACCGTCCACCGGGATCGGGCAGCAGTTCGCGCCCGGGGCCGAGCGCGAAGCGCAGGAGCTGTTCCTTCGGCAGCACCGCGCGCGTGACGATGCAGCGGCGCAGCGGCCCCCGCTCGCGCGCGATGGCGTCGTCGGGCAGCTCCTCCTCCTGGTCCTCGGCCGGAGCGTCAGGCAGGCGCGCCACCCTCCTCGCCCTCGAACCAGTGGGCGCGGGCGGCCATGATGACGGCGTTCGCCGTCTCCTCGTCCATCGCGCCCTCGCCCAGGATCTCGATCAGCTCGTCGGAGGCGAGGTCCGCGAGGTCGTCCATCGTCTTGATGCCCGCCTCGCCGAGCGCCACGAGCTGGGCGTTGGTGAACACCTCGAGGCCGAGCAGCGCATCATCCACGCCCAGCGCCACGCGCCGCTCGGCCAGCTCCGCCTCCTTCGCCTCGAGGTGCGCCATGGCGCGGCGCTTCAGCTCGGCGGCGATGTTCTCGTCGAAGCCCTCGATGGAGGCGAGCTCCTCGTCCTCCACCTCGGCGATCTCCTCGATCGAGCCGTAGCCTTCCGTCACCAGAAGCCCCGCGATCACGTCGTCCACGTCGAGCGCCTCGACGAAGAGGCTCGAGCGGCGGCGGAAATCCTCCTGCCGGCGCTCGCTCTCGCCCGCCTCGGTCAGGATGTCGATGTCGTAGCGCGTGAGCTGCGAGGCGAGGCGGACGTTCTGCCCGCGCCGGCCGATGGCGAGGCTGAGCTGCTCGTCGGGCACCACCACCTCGCAGCGCTTGTTCTCCTCGTCCAGCACCACCTTGCTCACCTCGGCCGGCGCCATGGCGTTGACGATGAAGGTCGCGATGTCGGGGCTCCAGGGGATGATGTCGATCTTCTCGCCCTGCAGCTCGGCCACCACCGCCTGCACGCGCGAGCCGCGCATGCCCACGCAGGCGCCGACGGGATCAATGGAGGAATCGCGGCTGATCACCGCCATCTTGGCGCGCGAGCCGGGATCGCGCGCCACCGCCTTGATCTCGATGATGCCGTCGTAGATCTCGGGCACCTCCTGGGCGAAGAGCTTGGCGAGGAAGCCCGGATGGGTGCGGCTGAGGAAGATCTGCGGGCCGCGGGGTTCCTCGCGCACGTCGTAGATGTAGGCGCGCACGCGGTCGCCGTTCTTGAATGCCTCGCGGGGGATGCACTCGTCGCGGCGCAAGAGCGCCTCGGCCCGGCCGAGGTCCACCATGAGGTTGCCGTACTCGGTGCGCTTGACCGTGCCGTTCACGATCTCGCCCACCCGGTCCTTGTACTCCTCGTACTGCTTCTTGCGCTCCACCTCGCGCACGCGCTGCACGATCACCTGCTTCGCGGTCTGCGCGCCGATGCGGCCGAAGTCGATGGGCGGCAGGGGATCGACGATGTACTCGCCGACCTGGATCCCCGGCCTGATCTTCTGCGCGATGCGCAGCGGCATCTGCGTCTCCTCGTCCTCCACCGCGTCGTCGGGCACGACGAGCGTCCAGCGGGAGAGCTTCACGGCGCCGGTCTTGCGGTCGATCTCGGCGCGGATGTCCTTGTTCTGGCCGTAGGTCTGCCGGCCGGCCTTGCCCATGGCGAGTTCCATGGCCTCGAGCACCTCCTCGCGCTCGATCATCTTCTCGCGCGCGACGGCGTCGGCCACCTGCAGGAATTCGGGGCGGGGAATCGCGTGGTCGAGGGCCATGTCGTTCAGTTCCTCGTGGCGGTCTGGGACGCCGCGGTGGCGGCGATGAGTTCGTCGGTGAGCACCAGCTTGGCGCGGCGGATGCTGGCGCGCGGCAACGCCACCTCCCCGCCCTCGTCGAGCCTGAGGCGCGCGGTCTCGGCGTCCGCGCCGATCACGCGGCCGCGGAAGCGCTTGCGCCCGTCCATGGGGATCTCCAGCTCCACCGTCGCCAGATGGCCGGCGAAGCGCTGCCAGTCCTTGGCGCGGGTCAGCGGGCGGTCGATGCCGGGGCTCGAGACCTCCAGCACCCATTCGGCCTTGATCGGGTCCGCCACATCCAGCACGGCGCCGATGGCGTGGCTGATCGCCTCGCAATCCTCGACGGTGAAGGGCGCGCCGTCGGCGCGCTCGGCCATCACCTGCACGGTCGGGCGCTCCTTGCCGCTGACCTGCACGCGCACGAGCTCGTAGCCCATGTGCTCGATGGTGGGCGCCACGAGATCGGCGATGCGGGCGTCGAGCCCTTCGTGGCGGGGACGTTCGATGGTCAAAAACAAAAAAGGCGGCCCCGGAAGGCCACCCCCCTGATGGATCAGATGGTGCGTGTGTTCGCAATATGGGCCGCCCGTCGGCCCGGCGCAAGGCCCGCCCTTTCCCCTTGCCGGGGGGTGGCGACCCGCTTACCTTCACGTTGCTGGAAAAGTCGAAGCCATCAAGGCCGACGCCAGGAGGGAGGAAGGATCACGCCATGTCGCAGGAGAAGCAGCGCGTCGAGGCCGATTCGCTGGTCCGCACCGTGCTGAAGGAGGGAACGAACACCCAGCGCCGGGCGCTGTTCGTCTCGGCCGCCGCCTTCGGCGCCGCCGCCATGGCGGCCCCCGGCGCCACCCCGGCCGCGGCGCAGACCGCGCCCGCCGCCCCGGCCCGCCGCGCCATCGTGAAGGACGACAGCCGCCTATTGAACATCGGCGCCACCGTCCGTTCGGGCAACTACTGGAACTTCACGACCTTCATGACCCCGGTCGAGGAGTTCTACGTCCGCAACCACTACCCCACCCCCACCGCGGAGAGCCGCCCCGTGCTGGCGCGCGACGCTTGGCGGCTGCGCATCCATGGCGCTTCGGTCGAGCGGCCGGTCGAACTCACCTACAACGACCTGCTCGGCATGCGCAGCCGCAGCATCATCGCCACCATGGAGTGCCACGGGAACGGACGCACCCTGTTCTGGGAGCAGGACGGGCTGACGGGCCAGCAGGTCTCCGGCGGCAACTGGGTGCTCGGCGCGGTCGGCCAAGCCGAGTGGCAGTATGTGCCGATGAGCGAGATCTTCGCCCGCGTCGGCATCAAGCCGGGCGCGCGCACCGTGCTGTTCTGGTCCGGCGTGGACGGCAACGACATGGGCCGGCCCATGCCCTATGCCGATGTCCTCGCCCAGCAGCACGACATGGGCGTGTGCTTCGCCATGAACGGCAACCCGCTGGTGCCCGACCATGGCGCGCCCGTGCGCATGGTGGTGCCCGGCTGGGGCGGCACCGCCTCCATCAAGTGGCTCACCGAAATCCGCGTGACCGACCGGCGCGTCTGGTGCCGCCTCAACACCCGCGGCGAGGTGTTCATCGGCCCCTCCTACGCCCGGCCAGAGTTCGACGCGGCCGCCGACGAGTTCATCGGCGTCACGCCCGAGGACATCCAGGGGCCCATGGTGACCTGGATGCCGCCGAAATCCCTCATCACCGTGCCGCTGGTGCTCGAGCGCTCGCCCTCCGTGCCGCCCAACTACCCGCTGCAGCGCGGCCAGCTCCCGCGCCTCACCGCCGGGCGGCAGGAGCTGACGGGCTATGCCTGGGCGCCGCAGCACGGGGTGCGGCACGTCGAGGTTCGGATCGACGGCGGCGCCTGGCAGCGCGCCGAGATCCGCCCGCCCAATCTCGGCAAATACACCTGGGTGCGCTTCACCTTCCCCTGGGACGCCACGCCGGGCCGGCACGTCATCGAGACGCGCACCACCGACAACGCGGGCGTCGCGCAGCCCGAGAGCGTGCCGATGAACAGCCTCGGCATGGCGAACTGGGCCATCCCGAAGTTCCGCGTCGAGGTGGTCTGACACGCCTCGCGCGCCTCAGGGGGGGCCGCGCCGGCCTCCCCTCCCCCGCGTGTCTCGCCAAGGATGACGGTTCCCGGATGACCCCCTGGATGCTTCTGGCCCCGGCGCTCGCCGGCGGCCTTCTTCTCGCGGCCGGCGCGGCCGGCCAGCCCGGCCTTTCGCCGCAGATCGCCGAGGGCCAGCGCCTCTATGCCGAACACTGCGCCCTGTGCCACGGCGCCGACGGGCGGCGCGGCGAGGGGTTCCAGACGCCGATCTGGGGCGAGCGGACGCAGATCCGCAAGTTCAACACCGCCTTCGGCCTGTTCGAATACAACCAGATGATGATGCCCTTCGACGACCCCTCGAAGCTCAGCGACGAGCAGAAATGGGCGGTGGTGGCCTACATCCTCGCCAATCACGGCGCCATCGCGCGCGACGCGACGCTCGATCCGGCCCGGGCGGCGGAGATCGCCATCCGCTGAGCGGCGCCGCCTTCGGCAGCCGCACGCTGTGCTGGCGCGCGGCTACGCCTTCGGCAGCCGCACGCTGTGCTGGCGCGCGGCTACGCCTTCGGCAGCCGCACGCTGTGCTGGCGCGCGGCTACGCCTTCGGCAGCCGCACGACGAATCGCGCCCCGATCACCTTCCCGGCGGCGTCGCGGCGGTTCTCGGCCGAGATGCGCCCCCGCAGCCCCTCGATGATCTGCTTGGAGATGGACAGGCCCAGCCCCGAATGCTGGCCGAAGCGCTCGCCGCGCGGGCGTTCGCTGTAGAAGCGCTCGAAGATGCCCTCGAGCTTGGCCTCGGGGATGCCCGGCCCCTCGTCCTCCACCACCACCTCCACCTCCGCCCCCGCCTCGCGCGCGCGCAGCCACACCCGCCCGCCATCGGGGCTGAAGGAGACGGCATTGCCCAGCAGGTTGCGGAACACCTGCACCAGCCGGTCCTCCACCCCCATCGCCACGAGCTGCTCGGGCACCTCGATCTCCATCACCGGGTCCGCCTCCCCGCGGGTGGTGTTGTGCAGCTCCACCAGCACGCCGAGGATGGGGGCGAGGTCCACCGGCTCGGCCACGGCGCGCGAGAGCTCGGCGTCCACGCGCGAGGAATCCGCGATGTCGCCGATCAGACGGTCCATCCGCACCGCGTCGTTGGCGATGATGGACAGAAGCCGGCGCTGCTGCACCGGATCCTCCACCCGGCGCAGCGTCTCGATGGCGCTGCGCACGCTGGTCAGCGGGTTCTTGAGCTCATGCGCCACATCGGCGGCGAAGCGCTCGTTCGCGTCGATCCGCGCCCAGAGCGCGCGCGCAGCCTGCTGCAGGTCCCGCGCCAGGATGCCGATCTCGTCGTTGCGCGCCAGCAGGTCGGGCGGGACCGAGCCGGCCCTGCCCTTGCCCTGCCGCATCTCCGCCGCCGCGGCGGCGAGGCGCAGCATCGGGTTGGCCAGCGTCTGCGCCAGGAACAGCGAGACCGCCACCGTCAGGATCAGCGCGATGACGAAGAGCCCGAGCACGCTGGCGCGGATTTCGAACAGCCGCGCATCCACCTCCCGCGCCTCGCGCGTCAGCAGCACGATGCCCACGGCCTGGGCGCCGCGCCGCGCGGGCTCGGCCACGCTCACCAGCAGCCGCCCGTCCGGGGTGCGGCGGATATAGGGCGTCACCCCGCCTTCCAGCGCGAGGCGCAGCTCCGCCTGCCGCTCGGGGCCGAGATCGGGCTGCCAGTCGAAGCTCTGCGCGTCCGGCGTCGTGTCCAGCACCACGGGGGTGCGCGCCTGGCGCGGCAGAAGGCCCAGAACCCGCTCATAGAGCCCGGCCAGCGTGTCGGAGAAGGCGCCGCGCGGGGCGGGCGGCGGCAGGGGCTCCGTCACCACCGCCCCGCCCGCGCTCTCGCGCACGCGGCTGTCGGCCACCACGAGGCCCGCCGTGTCGAACAGCCGCGCCTGGGTGTTGGGCGAGGGCTCGACCAGGCGGCGCAGCAGCGGCCGCGCCTGCTCGGGCACCAGGCTCGCGCGGTCGTCCTGCACGCGCACCGCGGCCTCGGCGATGGCGCCGGCGTAGATGCGCGCCTGGGTGCGCATGGCCTCCACCTCGGCGGCCAGCAGCCCGTCCTGGTACTGGTCGAGGTAGAGCAGCGCGGCGGCCAGCAGCGCCGGCGGCAGCGCGTTCACCAGCAGGATGCGCCGCAGGAGCGGCGAGACGAGGCGGCGC
>JBKBSR010000175.1:0-6850 GCA_046291055.1 Roseococcus sp. | reverse complement strand
TCGCCTCGGCGTTGTTTATGCAGAGCCTGGACGGCGTGGTGGTTGCCACCGCCCTGCCCGCCATGGCGCGCGACTTCGGCGAACCGCCCGAGCGGCTGGGCGTGGCCGTCACCTCCTATCTGGTGGCGCTCACCGTCTTCATCCCCGTCAGCGGCTGGATCGCCGACCGCTTCGGCGCGCGGCGCGTGTTCCTGCTCGCCATCGCGCTGTTCGGCGCGGCCTCGGCCGCCTGCGGGCTCGCCGAGGGGATCGGCGGGCTGGTGGCGGCGCGGGTGGCCCAGGGCATGGCCGGGGCGATGATGGTGCCGGTGGGGCGGCTCCTGCTGCTCTCGGCCACGCCGAAGCACGAGATGCTGACGGCCATGGCCTGGCTGACCATGCCCGCCATGCTCGGCCCCATCACCGGCCCGCCGCTGGGCGGGCTGCTGACCGACGCCTTCGGCTGGCGCAGCGTGTTCTGGATCAACCTGCCCGTGGCGGCGGCGGGGCTGCTCGCCGTGGCGTGGAAGATCGCGCCGCCGCCGCCCGCCGCGCCGGGCCCGCCCGATCTGCGGGGCCTAGGCCTCGTGGGCGGCGCGCTCGCGCTGTCCATGGCGGGGCTCGAGACCATCGGCCGCGGCGTGATGCCGCATCCCTGGCCGGAGGCGCTGCTGGCCGGCGGGCTCGGGCTCGGCGCGCTCGCGTGGCGGCATTGCCGGCGGGCGGCGAACCCCGCGCTCGACCCCGCGCTGCTGCGCTTCCCCTCCTTCCATGCCGCGGCGGTGGCGGGCAGCCTGTTCCGCGCGGGGGCGGGGGCGGTGCCCTTCCTGGTGCCGCTCATGCTCCAGGCGGGCTTCGGCTGGAGCGCGACCGAGGCGGGCTTCCTCGCCTTCGCCACCGCGCTCGGCGCCTTCGCCATGAAGCCGCTGGCGCGGCCCATCCTGCGGCGCTGGGGCTTCCGCAGCGTGCTCGCGGCGAACGGGGCGCTGGCCGCGGGGGGCATCGCGCTGGCCGCCCTGTTCACGCCCGAGTGGCCGGCGGCGGCGATGTTCGCCGCCCTCGCGCTGGGCGGACTGTTCCGGTCGCTGCAGTTCACCGCGATGAACACCCTCGCCTTCGCCGAGATCCCGCGCGAGAGGCTCTCCGCCGCCACCTCCTTCTACGGCACGGCGCAGCAGCTTCCCCCCGCCATCGGGGTGGTGATGGCGACAGGCGTGATGGAGGCCGCCCGCCATCTCGCGGGGCGGGAGGCGCTGGCGGTGGCCGATGTCCACGCGGCCTTCCTCGCGGCCGCGCTGGTCGCGCTGATCGCCGCGCCGCTCGCGCTGCGGCTGCCGCGCGATGCGGGGGCGGAGATCAGTGGATGGGGCTGACAGGGGCGGCATCACATGCCGCCCCTGTCATGCGCGCCGGGTTGGCGGGCGGCGGCGCGCCAAGACAAGGGCACGCCAGCGGCCGCGCCGCCTTCCCACGAGTCGAAGACAGCGGCCGCTGGCATGAGCCGCGCAGCCCTGCCGCGCGCCCGGCCCTGCTGGACGCGCCCGGCGGGAGGGCGTAACCGCCCCCCATGCTGGAGCACGCCGACCTCGTCCCGCCGCGCCCCGCCCTGCCCGCGCGCTTCGGCGGCACGCTCTCGCTGCTGCGCACCTCGGCCGAGGACATGCTGCGCTTCTTCCCCGAGACCGGGTTCCGCCACCGGCTGATCCCGATGCGCACGCTGCGCCGCCGCCTCGTCGTGGTGAACGACCCGGAGCTGGTGCGCCAGGTCTTCGTCCTGCACGCCGCCGAGCACGAGGCGAAGAGCCCGCATTTCCGCCAGGCGTTGGCGCCCGTGATCGGCGATTCCATGTTCCTCAACGCCGGCCGCGTCTGGGCCGAGCGGCGGGCGGTGATCGCGCGGCTGATCCACCCCTCGCGCACCGCGCAGTTCCACCCGCTCTTCGTCGAGGGGGCGGAGGCGCTGGCCGCGCGCTGGCGGGGCCGGGTGGACGTGGCGCGCGAACTCGCCGCCGCCACCGCCTTCGCCGTCATGCGCGCGCTGTTTCCCCGCACCGCCCGCGAGGCGGACGCGGCGGCGCTGGCGGCCGCCTTCACGGCCTACGAATCCCGCGTGCTGGCGGTGGATTTCGCGCATCTGCTCGGCCTGCCCGAGCGGCTCTCGGGCTGGCAGATGCGCGCCGCCCGCCGCCACGCGCGCGAGATCCGCGCGCTGTGCGCCGCGGCCATCGCCCGGGCCGCGCCCGATGAGGGCGGGCTCTTCGCGGAACTCAAGGCCGCCTGCGACTCGGCCGGAAAGCCGCTGCTCGACGCGGAGCAGCTTCTCAACGAGGTGGCGATGCTGCTGCTCGCGGGCAGCGAGACATCGGCCAATGCGCTGACCTGGGCGCTCTACCTCGTCGCGCGCCACCCGCCCACGCTCGCCGCGCTGCGCGCCGAGCACGCGCGGGTGCTGGGCGGCCGCGCGCCCGGCTTCGGCGATCTCGCCGATCTGCCCTTCACCAAGGCGGTGACGCAGGAGGCGATGCGCCTCTACCCGCCCGTGCCCTACCTCTCGCGCGAGGCCGCGGCGAGCCTGCGCGTGGGCCAGGTCACGCTGCATCCGGGCGACACGGTGATGGCCCTGCCCTGGCTGCTGCACCGCCACGAGCAGCTCTGGGACGCCCCGCACGCCTTCCGCCCCGAGCGCTTCCTGCCCGATGCGCCGCGCAAGCCGCCGCGCATGGGCTACATCCCCTTCTCCATCGGCCCGCGCGTCTGCGCCGGCGCGGCCTTCGCCCAGGCGGAGATGACCGTCTTCCTCGCGGTGCTGCTGCAGCGGCTCGACCTCTCCGCCCCGGCGGGGGCCGAGCCCATGCCGCGCGCGCGCCTCACCACCCGCCCGCGCGGCGGGCTGGTGCTGGAGGCGAGGCCGCGCGGCGGATGAAACAGGGCGGATGAAACTCCGGCAAGGCGGCGCGGCGCGAGGCTGCGCGCCCCGCCCCGCCCGTGCCATCCTTCGCGGCATCGAGGAAGGACACACGGCATGTTCCGGCGCTGGCTCGCTCCGCTGCTGTTCCTGCTGCTCGCGGCCCTGATCGCCGCCCCTCCGGCGGGCGCCTTCGACCTGCCCGGCCTCGCCGCCGATTCCCAGAGCTACCGCACCGCGCTGGAGCGCCGCTTCCCCGCCGGCGGCACGGCGCAGCAGCGCCAGCAGGCCGAGGCCCGCGCCCAGCAGGCCGAGCGCGCGAACAACTGGCCCGCCGCCGCCCAGGCCTGGGAGGAACGCGCGGGCATGGGCGAGGCCAGCGCCGCGCAGTGGCTCGCCCTCGCCCGCGCCCATCTGCGCCGCACCCCGCCCGAGGCGCAGCGCGCCCTCTCCGCCGCCTGGCAGGCCTTCATGCTGGCGCCGGCCGGCCCGCCCGAAACCCCCTCGCTGCTCGTCATCGCCGAGGCGCTGGGCCGGCTCGACCGCCCGCAGCAGCAGATCGCGGCGCTGGAGGCGGTGGTGCAGCGCAACCCCGCCGAGCCGCGCTTCCAGCAGCAGCTCGCCGAGGCGCGGCGCGCGGCGGGGCTGCTGGTGGCCCGCCTCACCACCGAGCCGGAGGCCGAGCCGGCCCGCGCCTGCCTCGGCTTCACCGTGCCCCCCGCCCGGCGGCAGGACTGGAACCCGGCCGACTGGATTCGCGCCGAGCCGCCCATCCCCGGCCTCGCCGTGACGCGCGAGCAGGACTTCCTGTGCATCGCCGGGCTGCCGCACGGGCGCAGCACCCGCATCCTGCTGCGGGCGGGTCTGCCGGGCGAGGAGGGGCTGCGGCTGCACCGCGACACGGCGATCTCCATCCCGATGCCCGACCGCGCGCCGCGGCTGGTGTTCGACACGCGCGCCTTCCTCATGCCCGCCACCCGGGCGGAGGCGCGCGTGCCGCTCGCGCTGATGAACGTGAGTGCGGTGGAGCTGCGCATCGTGCGCGTCACCGAGCGCAACCTCGTGCCGCTGGCGAGGGACTGGCGCCTCGGCGAGCCGCTCGATTCCTGGATGGCAGAGGAGTTCCACGAGGCCTGGGGCCGCGTGGTCTGGCAGGGCAGCCTGCAGGTTCCGCCGGCCGAGGCCAACCGCTTCCAGCGCATCGCCGTGCCGGTGCCCGAGGCGGTGCGCGCCGCGGGGCCCGGCCTCTACGTGATGATCGCGCGCGCCGCCGACGGGGCGCCGGGGCGGCGCCGCACCGTCACCGCCCAGCCGCTCATCCTCACCGATCTCGGCCTCACCGCCTGGCGCGGGGCGGGCGGCCTCGCGGCGCAGGCGCGCCGGCTCTCCGACGCGCGGCCGGCCGAGGGGGTGCGCGTCGCGCTGATGGCGCGCAACAACGACATCCTGGCCGAGGCGACCACCGGCCCCGATGGCCTGGCGCGCTTCGGCCCCGCCCTGCTGCGCGGCGAGGGGCCGATGCAGCCCGTCGCCCTGCACGCGATGACGGAGACCGACCTCGTCGCCCTCGACCTCGAGGCCGCGGCCTTCGACCTCTCCGACCGCGGCGCCGAGGGGCGGCCCCATCCCGGCCCGCTGGACGCCTTCCTCTGGCTCGACCGCGGCATCTACCGCCCGGGCGAGACGGTGCATGCCATGGCGCTGCTGCGCGATGGCGGCGGCGCGCCGGTGGAGGCGCCGCTGCGGCTGCGGCTGCGCCGGCCCAACGGGCAGGTGGCGGCCGAGCATGTGCTGCGCGACGGCGGCCACTGGCCCATCGCCCTGCCGCCCTCGGCCCCCGCCGGCGCCTGGCGGCTCGAGGCGCTGACCGACCCCGCCGCCCCCCCGGTGGGCGAGGCGGGCTTCCGGGTGGACGCCTTCGTGCCCGAGCGGCTGGCGGTGGAACTCGGCCCCGCCCCGGGGCCGCTCATCCCCGGCCGGCCGCTTCCCATCCCCCTCGCCGCCCGCTTCCTCTACGGCGCGCCGGGCGCGCAGCTCCAGGGCAGCGCGGAGCTGCGCCTCGTCACCCTCCGCTCGCCCTTCCCCGAGCTGCCCGGCTTCCGCTTCGGGCTGGAGGAGGAGGGCTTCGCCCCCGGCCTGATCACCGCCGAACTGCCCGAGACCGACGCGCAGGGGCGCAGCACCCTCCAGCTCTCCCTGCCCCGCGCGCCCGACACCACGCGCCCGCTGCGCGGCGAGCTCACCGTGCTGGTCGAGGAACCCGGCGGCCGCGCCTCGCGCGCCAGCCTCGACATCGCCGTGGCGGCGCAGCCGCGCCTCATCGGCATCCGCGCGCCCGAAGCGGTGGACGCGGGGGCCGAGGCCGCCTTCGAGATCGTGATGACCGACCCCGAGGGGCGGCCGCAGCCGGGCGAGATCGCCTGGCGCCTGCTGCGCGAGCGGCCGGACTGGCGCGTGGCGGTGCGCGGCGGCGCCCCCCGCTACGAGACGGTCTGGACCGATGAGCCGGTGGATTCCGGCATGCTGACCCTGGGTGCCGCGCCCGCACGGCTCGCGCGCAGCCTGCCCTTCGGCCGCTACCGCTTCGAGGCGCAGCAGCAGGGCGGCATGGCGCTCGCCTCGGTGCGGCTGCGCGCGGGCTGGGTGGCGAGCGAGACCGCCGAGACCCCCGACAAGGTGGATGTCGCCGCCGACCGCCGCGCCTATGCCCCGGGCGAGACGGTGCGGCTGCGCATCACTCCCCCCTTCGGCGGCCGCGCCGCGCTCGCCATCCTCACCGACCGGCTGATCGCGCTGCGCGAGATCGAGCTGCCCGAAGCCGGGGCCGAGGTGGAGCTGCCTGCCGACCCCGCCTGGGGCGCGGGGGCCTATGTGGCGGTGACCGTGTTCCGCCCCGGCGAGGCGGCGAACATGCCCGGCCGGGCGCTGGGCCTCGCCTGGGTGCAGATCGACCCGGCGGCGCGCCGCCTCGCCCTCGCGCTCGGCGGGCCGGAGCGCGCGCGCCCGAACACCCGCATCGAGATCCCGGTCACGGTGCAGGGGGCCGCCGGGCCCCTGCGCCTGACCCTCGCCGCGGTGGACGAGGGCATCCTGCGCCTCACCCGCTTCGCCACGCCTGATCCCGTGGCGCATTACAGCGGCCAGAGGCGGCTCGGGGTGGACATCCGCGACGATTACGGCCGGCTGATCGCGCCGCCCGAGGGCGCGGCGGCGGCGCTGCGCCAGGGCGGCGACGAGATGGACGGGCTCGCCCTGCTCAGCCCGCCGCAGCGCAGCGTCGCGCTGTTCTCCGGCGTGGTGGAGACGGATGCGGACGGCCGCGCCCTCGTTCCGCTCGATCTGCCCGACTTCGCGGGGGAGTTGCGGCTGATGGCCGTGGCCTGGGCGGGCGAGAGGACCGGCGCGGCCGCCCGCCCCCTGACGGTGCGCGACCCGGTGCTGGCCGAGCCGCTGCTGCCGCGCTTCCTCGCGCCCGGCGACGAGGCGCAGGCGGGCCTGCTGCTGCACAACCTCGAGCTTCCGGCGGGCGAGGTGGCGGTCAGCCTCTCGGCGGAGGGGGCGATCCGCCTCGCCGGCCCGGCGCGGATCGCGGCGCGGCTCGCCACCGGGCAGCGCGCGGAGCCGCGCTTCGGCCTGGTCGCCACCGGCCCGGGCGAGGGGGTGCTGCGCCTCTCCGTCACCGGCCCCGAGGGGTTCACGGCCAGCCGCGAGGCGCGCATCACCGTGCGCCCCGCCCGGGCGCTGGCCACCGCGGTGAGCCTCATCGAGATCGCCCCCGGGGCGGAGGCCCGGCTCGCGCCCGATGGGGCGGGCTTCCTTCCCGGCTGGCGGGCGGTGGCGCGGCTGGGCCCGCCCCTGCGCTATGACGCGGAGGGGATGCTGGCCGCGCTCCTCGCCTTCCCCCTGGGCTGCGTGGAGCAGAGCGCCTCGCAGGCGCTGGCGCTCGCCGCCGCGCTGAACGAGGGC